>NZ_JBGMEL010000017.1:0-94134 GCF_041447225.1 Microbulbifer echini
TTTACGGCGCTTCAGATTGTATTCTGCTTCGGCAAAGGTGACTTGGTGCATGATCTATCGTAGCCTTGACGGATAACTGAATACTACCAAATTGGCTCGGAATTATTCAGAGGTTCCCTAGGTTGCAGTAGTGAGCAGATATGAACCGCCCACTACAAGTTTTAGATTCTGCTTATTACTTTCCAACTTAATATTACCTGCATTCAACTCTGAAGTGCATCACCCTTTAGGTTGCTGCCTCAGCCGTATATTCTCCCAATATCTGACTAGGACTTTTATAGCCCAACGTTTTCCTGGGACGATTATTTAAGCGTTCAACAGCCACTTCTACTTCTTTTTGATTCACAAGCCTGAAGTCAGTATTTTTCGGAAAGTACTGGCGCAGCAGGCCGTTCGTATTCTCGTTTAGGCCTCTCTCCCAAGAGGCATACGGATGCGCAAAATAGACCTCAGCATTCAAAGCTTCACTAATCTTCTCATGCAGGGCGAATTCTTTGCCATTATCGGCGGTAATGGTATGTACTAAATGTTTATACGGCTCAAGTAGTGAGATCGTAGCCTGAGTGACCAACTCTGCCGTCTTGCGCTCAACCTGCTGAGAGAGAGTAAATTTGCTCTTACGGTCTACGATGGTGACCAAAGCACCACTATGGCCCTAAGTTTTATACACAAGTTTTTTTCAGTTTTATTATAAAAATCAATGAGTTACAGTTTGTACGGTATAGGCGCTACAGATTTGGCTGGATAATTATGCAGGACTGGGTCAGGGACGAAGTGAAAAATCAGGTTATGGGTGATACACGATTGAATAAGCGCTTGTCCAATATTCTCAGTAATTTAAGTTCCGACCCAAAGAGTAGTATTCCCTGTGCAAACAAGTCTTGGGCAGAAACCTTTGCAGCCTATCGATTTATCGAAAATGATAAAGTCAGCTTTGACTCCATTATGAGTGGCCATAAATCAGCCACTCTTGAAAGAATCAAGGTTCAGCCAGTTGTTCTTATCCCTCAGGATACCACTTTCCTAAATTTTGCTACCGATTTAGAAAGCAAAGAAATGGGAACACTCCGACGCAAAGAGACTAATCAGCAGCTCCTACATACGTCTATCGCTATAACACCATCCAGAAATAATCTGGGAATTATTGAGGGTAGCATGTGGCAGCGAGATAAAGAATCTAGTGCTAATTCTCGCTATACCAAGTCGATACAAGATAAAGAGAGTCGACGCTGGCTAGACCATTATGAATCAGCTTGTGAGATACAAGAGCGCTGCCCTGAAACCACGATTGTGAGTATCGCGGATAGAGAGGGGGATATTCATGAGTGGTTTCAATTAGCTGAAGATCAAAATGAACAGCGACGTGCAAGCTATATTGTTCGAGCCAAGGCTAATCGTAGTTTAGAGATCGAAGGAGAAGATAAGACTTTACTTTGGGACTATTTGACCAAACAGAAGTCCATCGGAAAATACTCAGTAGGTATCCCCAAAAGGAATAGGGAGCCAGAAAGGGAAGCTAAGGTCAGTGTATCCATTGCAGAAGTAAGATTACAGGGAAAAGGAAAATCAAAACGACCTCTTTCTATCTACGCAGTTTTTGCTAAGGAATTAAGCCCACCAGAAGGCAAAAAAGGTATTGAATGGATGCTGCTGACCGATCTTGCAGTTGAGGACTTTAAGCAAGCGAGGATGATCATTGAGTGGTATCGAAGTCGATGGGAAATTGAAACCTATTTTAGAGTGGTGAAAGGCGGATGCCAGATAGAAAGTAATCGCTTTAGAACCGAGCAGCGAATGCTGAACTGTATTGCAATCTATATGATTATTGGGTGGCGTCTACACTCCATGACAACACGAGCACGAACGCTTCCTGATACATCGTGTACGAAAGTCTACTCTGAAAAAGAGTGGCGTATGATATGGATAATGCGAGATAAAACTACCCCACCCAACGAACCTCCAAGTATGAGGGCGATAACTCGCATGTTGGCAGGTCTAGGAGGTTTTCTGGGGCGTAAAGGGGATGGTGAGCCAGGGGTTAAAACTGTTTGGCAGGGATACACTAAACTGCTTCATTATATGGAGGCAGCGGAGATTTTAACTGGGGTTAAATGATGTGTATAAAACACAGCTATGGCCTTTACCTATAACGGTATCAATTTCCCAGTCTCCGATACGAGATTTATCATCGACAACCTGTGGTCGTTGTTCGATACTGATGGCATTCTTGATGTGTCCACGAGTGGACTTTCCGTTCGCGCGTTTATTGTAGGGTCTATCCCTACGCCGCAAGTTTTCGTATAGGGCTCCACCATGCTGTTTATCAGCCCAGACATGCAGATAAATGGTTTCATGGCTGATTAGCAGGTTTTCTTCTTGCTCTAACCAGCCGGAAATTTGCTCTGGGCTCCATTGCAGCTTCAGCTTGCACTCTATCAGTGCAATGGTCTTGGGTAGCATCTTTGTTGGCTCTTTCGCCAGTCTACGACGCTCTTCTGCCATCTGTTGCGCTTGTTTATAGCGGTAGCCATTGCCACCTCGATTGCGAGCCAATTCCCTACTAATCGTAGGTTGGCTAACCGCAGTCTCTCTAGCGATTGCTCTCTGGCTCCAATCACTTTTCTTTAGTGCCCAAATCTGGCATCGCTGCTCTTCGGTCAGCTGTCGGTAGCCTTCTGTCATCACTTAATCTCTTGGCGGAGAAGCAGCAGCAGATATTACCTTCAGCTGACCGTTCTTTTCCAGGTGATTAACTGATGCACTTCAGAGTTGAATGCAGGTTAAGAGAGCATACTCAATATTACATACATTCTTTTCTGAAGACATGTAACGCCCCCGAGTCATCATAAACTAGTAAATAAGGATCTCTATACACAATAGGAGCTGGAGATGGAAAACTGACACCTTCTTCTTTGTGCACCCAGTCAAATTTGTGGGTAACAGTATTAAATGCTCCAACAACACCTTCCCTCTGGTCTGTTGTAATTATATGGTCTCCCTCCAGAATATAATTACTCCTTTGCGACTCTATACCTGCTGAATTAAAATAAGAAAAATTTTTATAATTATCCTTTAGCTCTCCAGTCAAAAAATCATAAGCGGCATAATTAACTAACACTTGATGAAGAAGCCCCTTCTTCTCATCAATGCATAACCCTCTCGCAAAAGTTTCCATCTCACATTTAACTTTTCCTGTTTCGACATCAAAGGAAACCACTTTGTCTAAATCTTTAAAAGAAAAAACTACTACATCGTTGCTAACACCAACCAGCTTAGGCAGATATTTTCCACTAGCTATTTCTACAGACCACTTAAGTTCTCCTTTTTCAAGTCCTCGCCTACTAATTCCTTTACGTGAAACGGTAAAGGCTATATTTGACCCAACCTCTATAACCTCACCACTATTAGATTCCCAGAGCACCTTCTCTGAAAAAATATCTTGAATACCTTGCCTTGGCAGAAAAAGGGTATAATCGTAATCGGTTGTCACCACAACCAAATTACCATTGTATAAACAATAATCACCAATGCCATTTTTAACTCGAGTTGCCTTAACTGCATGCAGCTGGGAATCAAAAAGAGTATACCCTAAACCCGAAATACCTATAATTAAATCATCTTTTCTTTCAAAACACTGAAAATCATCATTTACAAAACTGCGAAGCAGCTCTTTTTTACCCGCCAAATCAAATTGTAGAAGTTCTTTCCCAGACTGAAAAATAAGTATATCATTATCTGCAAAATAACCTTTGTTTGCACCCTTAAATTTAAATATCTTTTTAAACATTTGACTAAGATTCCTTTAGCGCACAAAATCCATAAAGGTGGGATGGTTAACTAACTGGCCATTCTTAGCTAAATTACTGAGCATTTCGTGGGAACGAATTTCATGTTCTTCGAAAAACATGGGGTTAGCATTGAACAACTCACATGACTTTGAGGCGCCCTTAAAAACATTCTGAAATTTACCCTTCATAGCATCACTTAAACCATTGCTAAAGTAGTATTCAAAATCACTTCCACCTGTCAAATAAACTTTAAATTGCTCATAAGTACTACCAGAAATACTCCATGCAGAACTCCAGTTTTTCATCTCTACAGATTTAGACTCAGAAAGGTCTGTCCTCGGATTAACTCGAGTAAACAACGCGTCAAGTTTATGCTTTGTTTCAACATCAGGAATTGACCCTTCAAAGCGACTCAACACCCAACCTCCCTGTGTTAATTCATCCCAATTTTGAGACATCACACTCAAGGTTAAAGCCGCTCCTTTGGCTTTAGAAGTAGGAAAATATTTTCCAATGGCAATTTCCACAGACCACTTAACTTCTCCACACTCAAGGTCTCGCCTACCAATTACTTTAAGCGAAACTGTAAAGGCTATATTTGACTCAACCCTAATATTCTCTCCAAAATCACCCCCCCAGACAACCTTATCTAGAAAAATATCCTGAATACCTTACTTTGACAGAAAAAGAGAATAGTCATAGTCAGTTCTAACTACAATTAATTTTTCGTTATATATACTGAAATCACATACCGGATTTCAATGGTGACCGATTTTACAATGGCGAGTTGAGGATCAAAAAATGCATATCCAGAGCTCGAAATACCAATAAGAACCTCATTCACCCTTACCAACCCCTTGAAAACACTCTCAATATGTGACCCAGCTATTTCCTTCTCACTTACTATGTCATGCTGAAAAATTTTTGACCCTGATTGATAAGTCAGCATGCTAACTCCTAAAGAATAACCTTTACTGGTAGATTTAATTTCAGATTTTTTCGAAAATTTAGCCTCTTGGGTTCAATTAACAACTTCAACATTTTCATACTGCAAGAAGGTTATCTTGCAGCCCTATAAATAGCTCATTCGATGACCTTCCACCCCGACTCGCTCTTGGTCTACTGTTTAGGCGATCCATTGTAAATTGAACCTGCTCATCTGTTACTTTATTAAAGCCTGCATCCTTTGGGAAATACTGCCGGATGAGGCCGTTAGTGTTTTCATTAATCCCTCTCTCCCAAGATGAGTATGGGTGAGCAAAATAAATATCAGCTTCCAAGCCTTCCGCAATCGTTTCATGACCAGCTAATTCAAGACCATTGTCGAAGGTAATTGTTTTGATTTTATCTTTGAAACTCACCTTATTGCTAACGGCTGCTTCAGCCAGTAAGTCTGATCGTTTGCCCGTCAATCTAACAATAACAGTAAATAACGTTTTGCGCTCAACCATAGTCAGCAAAGCTCCGCCACGCCCCTGCCTATAACGGTATCACCTTCCCAATCGCCAATCCGATTCATTCGCTCTACAACAGCTGGTCGATCATCTATGCACACTCTGTTTTTGATCTTTCCGCGTCGATCATACTTACCGTATCGCTTGCAATAAGGTTTTGATGCAATCCTAAGATGCTTGTATAATTCTCCACCATTTGCCTGATCTAAATAAATTAGTTGGTAGATCGTCTCATGATGTAACGATACACCGGTATGTCTCTTTAAATAGCTTGCAGTTTGCTGGGGACTTAATTCTTTCCGGGTTAGGGTTTCTATTTTTTGCCACACGCCATTAGTCACTTTCTGTGCCTTATTCATTTGCTGGCGTCTTAGTTCTGCAAACTTATGTGCTTGCCCTGGACGATATCCTCGCAAGCCTATATTGCGTCGTAGCTCTCAGCTGATCGTCGAGGGATGTCTCTCTAACAATTTTGCTATTGCTTTCTGAGAGTGTCCGGCTTTTCTTAGGCTGTAAATCTGGTATCGTTCGTTCTCGCTCAGTTGGTAGTAGCTCATCAGTGCCTTTCTCCTGGTCGGGAGAGGTGCCGACTCTACCAGCTAAGCCCTCCTTTACCAATTACACTTATTATCCGAAACCAAGAAACATTACCTCCACAAAGATATCATATGAAAATCATACAGCTTCATTACACAAAAAAATCCCGACAATATGCTGAGCTATTAGGCGATCAATAACATCTATGGGTGAATCCTTGAAGCCTGATTAAGTCTTCTAGAGTACTCTGTAAAAGTCATCTCATCCTTATCCAGCTGCACAGAGTAATCAAATTCACATTCAAATTTTTTGAAAGGTGGAGACGCAATAAAATGCACAATATTCCAACCCCCCATATTTTTATTTAAATAATACTCTTTTAGCTCATTCACAAGCTTTGTAAGCTTTTTAAGTGCCTCCATTGATAGATCAAATGCTCCGCCTACAGATCTTAGCTCTCCAGTCCAAGCAGAAATAGCTGCTGGCGATGACCAACCCTATCGAACATCGGCAGTTCCGAGAGGAGCATCCTCTTAACGCCATTACTGGCGACTATGATTTATTTGCCATTTGGCCATATAAGCAAGGCGCAAACAGATATAACAAGTATGGGAATGATCGCCGTATGCTTGGTACTACCCAAGCCTGGTCCCAGCGTCGTCGTATCGCAAGCCAACTCGAGAGATATTTTACCACTCAAGGGCAAGGTACCAAGCTCGGTAATATGACCAACCGGATCTATGAAGTGGGTCAGACTGTCAACTCTGTTATCGCAAATATTCGTATCCCGCGTAATAGAGGCAGTCAGTGGGGGCCCTTCCCCAAAAGAAATGTGCTATGGCACAGTGATGAAGCTGCGCGCCCCTTTGTAAATGATGTTGATTTGCCTCTTATCGCGTTTACTCCTGCACGCAATGAAGTGGTTATTCAAACTTTACAGGGGTTCAAAGAATTTATAGATCTCTGTATAAAATCCGGTATCAAAGTCACACTAGCCGAGGGTTGGGCAATGAACCCCTCCACTGAAAAGCCCAATCGTCTGGGGCAAGGGTACAACAATCTAGTACCCAGTGACTGGCGCGGCGGGCAGTGGATTGTTCCTCCTTGGTACAATGCTTAGCCGGCAATGGCTTTTAAACAACACGGCCACTTTATTTACCTTTAAAAAGTGGCCGCCAATCTCCGCACTGAAGTATATAAGGTAACGTGACTTTCCAGTAAGAAGCCTGAAGCCACCTCCAACATGACTTCATAAAATGTGCATTTTTCCTATCAATTTCCAGGAAAAATACCTTGAAGCAACTCAGTTTACTTATGAAATCACACGGAGGATAATAATGTTCAATTAACTATATGTACGTACCCTAGCGAAGGAATCCACATGATCTACTCAACCACCGAAACTATACCAGGAAACGAAATCCTGGAGATTCTAGAGGTTGTTACAGGCAATGTTGTGCAATCCAAGCACATCGGTCGCGATGTTATGGCGGGCTTAAAAAGTATTGTTGGTGGAGAGATACGTGGCTATACCGAAATGCTGACCGATGCCAGGAATACTGCCCTACAACGACTTGGTGATAATGCCCATCAGGCCGGTGCAGATGCCGTGGTAGGTGTTCGCTTCACTACAAGCGCTATTATGGAAGGGTCTTGTGAGATTATGGCTTTTGGGACGGCGGTTAAATTAAAGAAATTACGAATATAGGGAATCTCTGAGTAACTCCGAGCCAACTTGGTAGTATTCAGCCATCTGTCAAGACTACGATGAATCGTGCACCAAGTCATCTTTGCCAAAGCAGAGTATAAATTAAAGCGCCGTATAACTCGTCGAAAGAAATTTCCTTCTCGAATGGATGCCCTCATTCCATAGCAACGACTAGAAATTCCAAAAGGGCCTTGCCATCTACAAGCATGGCCGACAGCCGAATCCATTGAGGGTCAGCACTGTACCTGCGAAGCTGAATTAAGGCGGACCGAAAAAATAAGGGCAAAGGTTAGGCCTTTGTAAAATAAATCATCCAAGGAAGTATTTATGTATCGAATAGCACTGTACATTTTTTCTACCCTACTAGCTTGCGCTGTAAACGCCCATTCGCCTGATGATAAGAAAAGCATAGAAAGGGCTATGCTCGACTATATCGAGTCCCAACACCAAGTTAAGCCCAATTTAATGCGTAGGGGTTTAGATAAAAAATTAGCCAAAAGGACCTTTTGGAAAGCTAAGGATGGTTCGGAGTTCATAATGGAGACAGACTATGAAGCTATGATTTGGATCGCCGAAAACTACAATAAGGATGGCGACAAGTTTCCACCCTCCCCCAAAATAGATATAGATATACTTGATATTGATAACCGAGCTGCATCCGTAAAATTATCTGTAGATGAGTGGATTGACTATGCGCACTTATATAAAAATGATAAAAACGAGTGGAAGATTATTAACGTTCTTTGGCAGTACCATGATACCAAAAGGCATGTAAGCAAGAAATAAACTGGGGCGATGCGGACCATCCACTTCGTGAGCGCACCTACAATAACATTGAGATCTAACCACTTGGAGGAGCCGAAGACTATAAGTTTTTCCTGGTCAGAATTCTCGAATTTGTCATCACCGATCCATTAGCCATGGATAGTAAGGTTGTGGTCGATAAGCTCCTAGTTTTTTGAGTATTAGCCCTATTTATATCCTAAATTGAAGTAGATATCCTTAACACCAGATTCAAAACACTCGGCACAATATGAAAGCTTGAGACAACTCTCAAGACCGTCTAAATTATCCGCCGCTTCAAACGATCAATAAGGAAATACCCATGCCCCCTCACCGCTTGCCGCGCTGGATTGCGGTCATTCTTCTCTGTCTTTTCATTGCAGCCTGCGTACCAGAGAAGTCGGAAATGGCGGGTACTGATGGCCTTACAAGCAATGCTAGTGAGACAGCGAAGACCGGCCCTCGAAGCAACGATGAAAAGAAAGCAGAGGAAGTTTCCCCAACGGATAGAGATAAGATCAAAACCGCTACATCAAGGGTCGCTTCTGTAAGCCATACAAGCGAGCCAGCGTATGAATCGGAAGAGGCGCTTGCACCGGTTGCAATGACCGAAAACAAAAGCAAGCCTGTTACCCAGGGATCAACAGATCGCCCTCTCAAGGTTCTCCACATCGCAGAGCGGATGTTCAAGGATACACGGGCCATTGCCGTTATCTTTTCCGAGCCGTTGCTTGGTAATGCCCATTTTGGCTCCTACCTGACCCTCTCCCGCGAAGATGGCAAGGATGTCGATGGTGGCTGGGTATTGTCAGATAACCAGAAGATCCTGTACTTCCCCAATATCGAGCCAAATACACGCTACAAAGTCTCGATACGTGCCGGTCTGCCCAGCGAGGACGGACTTGAGCTTCAGGAGCTGCAGCAAGAGCTAATTCGCACCCGTCGCATTGAACCAAGCATCAGCTTTTCCAGTAACGGCAGTATATTTCCTGTCACAGTAACTCCCGGCTTACCCGTGACTGCAGTCAGCATTGAAGCTGTACAGATCCATTTTCACCGGGTCAAACCTGAGCACTATTCCGACTTCTTCAGCTTGATCAAAAATCAGTCCCTAAAGCACTACTACCAGTTACAGGCGCTCAATGGAGTGGCTGATTTGGTTTATAGCGCGCACTTTGATCTCACTAAAGAGAAGTATGTTCAGCAGGATTTTGACCTTTCTATCGGCCATATTGCGCCTCTCAAACAGCCCGGCATCTATGTGGCCGTGATGCAGCCGGCTGGTGTGTACAACACCGACCTTTACGATGTCACTCACTTCTCGATAACCAACCTAGGCCTACACGCGCGCCACTACCCGGACAGCGTTGACC
This sequence comes from Microbulbifer echini, assembly GCF_041447225.1. Classification (NCBI taxonomy): domain Bacteria; kingdom Pseudomonadati; phylum Pseudomonadota; class Gammaproteobacteria; order Cellvibrionales; family Microbulbiferaceae; genus Microbulbifer; species Microbulbifer echini. The sequence goes on from NZ_JBGMEL010000017.1 coordinate 9,644, forward strand.
TCTATGTTTCGTCCCTGGACGAGGGGGGGGCGTTGGAAGGTATTGAGGTGGCGCTGCTGGATAATAAAGGGAAGCTGATTAAGCAACATACGACCTCAGAGGATGGACATGTCCGCTTTGTGCTCGCACAACAACAGGAAGGCGTCCATCGCTTTTTTGTTGCACGCGACCCGGATACCGGCCATTTCTCCATGCTGGATCTGCGTGAACCAGCGCTGGACCTGTCGGACTTTAAACTGGGCCAACGCCCTTCCAGGCCGATGGAGTTCTTTATGTACGGTCCCCGGGACTTGTACCGTCCCACAGAATCCATACAAGTTAGCGGCCTGCTACGCAATTACGACGGGCGCTATTTAAAAGACCTACCGATCAAAGCGGACTTGATCAAGCCCGATAACACCAGTGCGCGCACTTTTACCTGGCACACCAGCGCGCCGGGATATTACGAGAAGCTCATTCCCCTGCCGCAAAATGCACCGACCGGTGACTGGCGTTTGGACGTAGAGCTGGCCGATGGGCGTAAAGTGAATTACCCGTTCAAGGTGGAGGAGTTTCTACCCGAACGGATGAAGTTGGTATTACAGGAGGGTGAAGCGTACAGCCTGGTAAGGGGGCACGATAAGGCCCTGACATTGGAAGTCGAAGGCAGCTACCTGTACGGTGCCCCGGCCGCAAATAACCGCCTGGAAACCCTGGTGCAGGTCAGCCATTACCGCGAACCCTTCCCACACTGGCAAGGTTATTTGTTTGGAGATACTAAAGAACCATTACCAGCACGCCAGTTTAATGCCCCCACGATCGAACTGGATAACGAGGGCCTGGGGAAATTACCGCTACCCTCACGCTGGAAGCACGCGAAAAACCCGCTGAAGATCAACCTCCTCTCCAGTCTGTTTGAATCCGGCGGCCGTCCGGTAACCCGCCAGCACCCTGTACTGGTATGGCCCGAGCATCCAGTGGTAGGCATACGCCCAAATTTCGACGAGGAAAACCCCGCAGCCAACAGCAAACCGGAGTTCGATATTATCGTTGCTGATGCGCAGGGTAAGCTGGTGAGCGAGCGTACTCTAAACGCGGTATTGATCTCCGAAGATCGCCAGTATTTTTGGGAATACTCAGCAAGCCAGGGTTGGCACTACGAATATTCCAGCGCTGAATTTGAGTCTTTCAGTCGCTCGCTGCAATTTACCGAAGAAGCCCCCCTTAAGCTCACAGTACCAGTGGAATATGGCCACTACCGCCTGGAAGTTACAGATACCCTGACAGGGGCCACCAGCAGCCTGCGCTTTCACGCCGGGCGCAACTGGTATTACTGGTGGCGCAAGGATCAGGTAGCTAAGGGCCAGGCGGCGCGACCTGATACTGTGGCGCTATCTCTGGATAAACCCAGTTACACATCCGGTGATCTGGCGCAACTCACGGTAGTGCCGCCGGCAGACGGTGAAGCGTTAGTGTTGGTAGAAAGCGATCAACTGCTCTGGTCCAAACGTGTATCAGTAGATAAATCGGGCACCAAAATTGAAATCCCCATTTCTGCAGACTGGGACAGTCACGATACCTATATTTCCGTAACCGCACTGCGACCCGCCGACAAGAACGCGCGTATCGCCCCCAACCGTGCCTTCGGACTCACCCACTTACCACTGGATAGGCAGCCTCGGCGCTTGCCGCTGAGCTTGGAAGCACCCGCGCACGCCCTGCCCGGCTCCGAGGTTCAGATAACCGTAAGTGCGGATAAAGATTCCATCGGCGCGAACGGCGGCACCGCCTGGACCACTTTGGCCGCAGTAGATGTGGGCGTGCTCAATATCACTCGCTTCGAAACGCCGGATCCCTTCGAGGCCTTTTTCGGCCAGCGCCGCTACGGCGTGGATGTGCGCGATATCTACCACCGCATTATCGAATCCAGCAGCGGCAAACTGTTAGAGCAGCGCTTTGGCGGCGATGCAGAACTGACCCGTGGCGGTGACGAGCCCAATTCCGATGTACAGATCGTCTCACTGTTTTCCGGTCCGGTAGAATTCGATGCGCAAGGCAAAGCACAAATTGCTCTTCAGCTGCCGGAATTCAATGGCAGTCTGCGCCTGATGGCCGTGTCTTTCAGTAAAGACGGTTTCGGGAGCGCTGATGCAGAAATGACAGTCGCCTCTCCGCTGGTAACCCAGGCAGCCCTGCCCCGCTTTATGGCTCCCTCCGATAGCAGCACACTGGCACTGGATTTGAACAACTTGAGTGGTCGCCCCCAGCAGCTCATCGTGAAAATGCAATCTGTCGGCGCGGTGGAAATGGAAATGGGTGAACGGTTATTAGAGCTGGCCGATGGCGAGCGCAAAACCTTACGCTTCCCTATCACCGCGAAAGACGCCACTGGCGATGCGGAATTCCAGCTGGTTGTCCATGGTGCGGTAGATGAAGACGGCCAGGATATCACCGTCGAACGCCAGTGGCGCTTGGGCGTACGTCCAGCCTGGCCGGCAACCACCCGCACACAGCGGCGCATGCTGGCCCAGGGCGAGAATTTCAGCCCCGAAACCAGCTTCTTCGATTCACTGATGCCGGATACAGTACAGACCCTGGTATCCCTGGACAGTCTCCCACAACTGCAGTTGCAGGATCATCTGGCCAATTTACTACAGTACCCCTACGGCTGCCTTGAGCAAACCTCCAGCCGTGTTTACCCTCTGGTAATGGCCACGCCACAGCGACAACAACAACTGGGTATCGAGCCGCTCGATGAAAACGAACGTGCCGATCGCATCAACGCTGGTATTGAACGCATCTTCAGTATGCAAAAAAGCAACGGCAGTTTCGGTCTGTGGAGTCCGGAATCCCCCGAGAACCAGTGGCTCACTGTTTATGTGGCTGACCTGCTACTGCGCGCGCGGGACCAGGGTACTGTGTTCGATACTACACGCCTGGAATCCACCCTAAAGCGCCTGCAAGAATATGCCCGCGAGCGCGGCAATTTCTATCAGCAACGCTACAGCAGTGCGCCCAATTTTTACGCTTACGCCGCGCGCTCCTATGCCGCCTATGTACTGTCCCGCGTACAAAAAATCTCACTCGGCCAATTGCGTAGCCTGTATGAAAACGGCTCCGACCTGACCCAATCTCCCCTGCCGCAACTGCACTTGGCCATTGCACTGCACAACATGGGCGATTCCACTTTGGCCGAGGAGGCACTGCAGAAAGGCCTCGCCATTGAGCGCAAGCGCCGCAGTTATTACGGCGATTATGGCTCCAACCTGCGCGACACAGCGCAGATGATTTCCCTGCTGCTGGAACACAATCTGGCTACCGATAAGGCCGAGGGACTGCTGTTTGAAATGATGGATCTGCTGCGCGAGCGCCAGTACCTAAGTACCCAGGAGCGCAACAGTGTATTTATGGCGGGTGTTCAGTTACAGCTCAATAGCGGCGAGCACTGGTCAGCCTCGCTGAATACTCTGGATGGCTTGCGTGAATTGAGCTACAGCAACCCGTACAACGCCCTCTTCCATGGTCGTGAAGCCGCAGAAGCTATCGAAGTGACCGGACAAACAGAAAAACTCTTCGCCGCCATCACCACGAATGGCTATAGCAAACAAGCCCCCTCTGAGGTGACAGACAAGGGGGTCACAATCAGGCGCAGCTACCACAACCTGGATGGCTCAAGCGTGGTGCCCGCCGAGGTTCGCGAAGGTGAGCTCTATTTGGTGCGCCTGGAAATCAGTGCGGACCAACGTCTGCCAGACCTACTCGCCGTGGACCTGTTACCTGCGGGATTCGAACTGGAAAACCAGAACCTCGCCGACAGCATCAAAGTGGAGGAGCTTGAGTTCGACGGTAAGAGTATCGCCCAATGGCTGGACGACCAGGACAATGTACAGCATCGGGAGTTTCGGGATGACCGCTTTGTCGCTGCACTGGACCAGTCCAAGTGGAAACCCACCAATCTTTTCTATATTGCCCGTTCGGTAACACCCGGCAGCTATCAGGTGCCGCCGCCCTATGTGGAAGATATGTACAAACCGGAGCGCTTCGCTATCGGTAAAAACCCGCTGGCGCAAATGCGGGTTGTCGGCAAACAGTGAAACTGCCAGCCTTGTTCACAGGCATCTGGAAAAGCAGCAGCCGCAAATTTCGTGTGCTGTTGCTCACGCCTTTCGCCCTGTTAGGCACTCTGCTCATACTGGATGTTATGTTTCCACCACCACTACCCAAAGAGCAAGGCTTCGCTCGGGTCGTGGTCGACCGCCACGGCAAACCGCTGCGTTTCTTCGCCGATAATCGCGGAATATGGCGCTACCCCATTAGCCAAGATAAAGTATCGCCGCGATTTATCGAGGCGCTGCTCACCTATGAGGACCGCCACTTCTATCAGCACCCCGGCATCAACCCCTTTGCTCTAGTTCGCGCAACCGGTCAGTACCTGCGCAACGGGCATGTGGTCTCTGGTGGTTCCACCCTCACCATGCAGGTGGCGCGACTGCTGGACCCACATCGTAAAACCCTGCCTGGAAAAGCCAAGCAAATATTGCGCGCTCTGCAATTGGAGTGGCATTTCAGCAAGCGGGAAATTCTCGAGCTCTATCTGAACCTGGCACCCTACGGTGGCAATATAGAAGGCGTGGAGGCCGCCAGCCGTCTCTACCTGCGCAAATCGGCCGCCGACCTTACCCACGCCGAAGCAGCTCTTCTGGCAGTATTGCCTCAGGCGCCAAGTCGCCTGCGTCCAGATCGACACCCACATCGCGCTCAGGAAGCACGGGACAAGGTACTGACCAGGTTGCAGGCCTACGATGTTTGGAGCACAGACGAAGTCGAGCGTGCGCAGCTCGAAAATGTCTACGCCGAACGCTTGGCATTCCCACAGAACACCCCCCACCTTGCGCGCAGGCTAGTAGAAAAAAACGGTGATAGAGAGGTAATTCACACCACCATCGACGGCAATATTCAACGCGGGCTGGAAGATTTTCTGCGCGATCATATGGGCAGCTATCCGCAAAAAACTTCCGCTGCCGTTGTGGTTATGGAAAATTCCGATTTAGCCGTTCGCGCCTATGTGGGTGCCTCCCATTTCGGCGACAGGCTCCGATACGGTTATGTGGATATGGCCAGGGCCGTGCGCTCCCCCGGCTCCACCCTCAAGCCATTTTTGTACGGACTGGCGATTGATGAAAGCCTGATTCACAGCGCCTCACTACTCAGTGACGCACCGCGTCTCTACGGCGATTACCGACCCGAGAATTTCCACCGCGGTTTCTCTGGCCCGGTCAGTGCCACTGCCGCTTTGCAGAGATCCCTCAATGTCCCAGCCGTACAATTATTGGAACACTACGGCCCCGGCCGCCTCGCAGCCACGTTAGAGAATGCCGGCTTATCGCTACAGTTCCCCAGCGGTGGCAAACCCAATCTGGCCATGGCGTTGGGCGGTGTCGGTGTTCGATTAGATCAACTCACCGGCATTTATGCCTCCCTGGCGCGCGATGGCCAGGCCGCCGCGCCACGCTACCTACCGGAAGAGCCCATCCGTGAGAGGCATCTGATGTCTCCAGAGGCAGCTTGGATTACTTTCGAGATGCTCGCCTCCAACCGCGGCGGCTCTCGGCGCTGGCGCAACTTAGTGCGGCAAAACAAGGCAGATATCGCCTGGAAAACCGGCACCAGCTATGGCTACCGCGACGCCTGGGCCATCGGCGTAACACCAAGCTACACCGTGGGTATCTGGGTGGGCCGCCCAGATGGCACTCCTCTACCAGGTTACTACGGCTCTATCAGTGCCACGCCATTATTGAACGCGGTCATCGCAGCACTCCCAGGCAACAAGCAACAACATCTGCCAAAACCCGAATCAATAACCCAGGAGCTAATCTGCTGGCCGCTCGGTGGCCAGAAAACACGCACTCAGGCGGAACACTGCCACCAACAGCGCAATGCCTGGCTAATCCAAGGTCGCGCTCCCAGAACATTACCGACAAAAGGCGAACCGCTGCGCGCCGCACAAACGTATAGTTTCTTTGCCAACCAACAAGGTTTGCGCGTAAAACCCAGTTGTATGGATGCCAGTGCAGAAAAGCACAGTCTCGCCCTGTGGCCGAAAGAACTGGAAGCCTGGTTACTTCCGGGCCAAACACGCGCACAAAAAATCCCCCCAACCGCACCCGAATGCGACAATCCCGCTGCAACCCATGGTTCCCCACTAAAAATTGTCGGCGCCAGCAACGGCAATCAATACCGCCCCGCTGGAACCAGTGCCCCACTACCGCGTTTGAATCTCAGTGCTCTTGGCGGGCAGGGAAAACGCTACTGGTTCCTGAATGGTGAACCTATGGGTGAAACTCTAGGTAATCAAAATCTGGAACTCAGTCCAAAAACAGGAAAGCATCAGATTGCGGTGTTGGATGCCAGCGGAAATGTGGATCGGATTGAGATTTTTGTGGGGATTGAGGACTAATTACAGTGCTAATGAAATGAATAGTGATAAAACACCCGAGAAGCCTATGAGCTGAAAAATTCAGGAAAGCTTGCTGAGGCTCTAAAACTCTATGCTAAATTAGCAGCGTCATCAGATGACCCACGATATCACATGGCTTACGCTCTGTGTCTTCAAGACATGCATCACTGGAAGCAATCTATTGAAGTTCTAACAAAAGCAATTGATCTTAACCCCAAATACTGCTTACCAGATGCTCAGCTCTCTCTCGCAGTGGCCTATCTTAAAGTCAACAGTAAAAAGAAAGCGCTAAAACTATTGAAAGTTTGCGCAGACAGGCCCCCTGAGTATCCGAGTTATGAAGCTATCCCAAACAAAGCCATAGCGTTATTGAAAAATATGCATAACAAATAAGAATGAAACAATAACAACCCAACAGACCTAAGTGCTCTCATGCAATACTATTTGGTCTCCACTACTGCATGCACAAGGGTAAATTAATGAAGTTAGTCACCCCGTCAGCTCAATATGAACACAGTTATAGGCGATACATAGAAGATCTAGGCAATGAAGAGCGCTATCCTTTCCCACTGGATTTTGACCATGCTGACTTTGCAGCCCTAATCGATAGGCTTGAAGACTTCGCTTCGGGTAACCATTTACCGGATGGCTATGTCCCAAGCACCACACTTTGGCTTGTTGAAGGAAGTGAGTTAGTCGGTGTCACCAATATCCGCCATTATCTGAACGATGCCATCGCCCATTGCGGTGGACATATTGGCTTAGGCATCAGGCCCAGCTTCCGAGGCAAAGGGCTTGGAAAATTGTTAATGGAATTATCCATTAATCGGCTTCGTATAATGGGGGCCGAGCCCATTCACATTCACTGCCATAAAGACAACTCGGCGTCCGCCAACACCATAAAAGCATGCGGTGGCACACTGCAATCAGAAGTTGAGGTCGATGGGTATACTGTGCAGAGGTATTTGGTCATCACAACTGACCCAAAACACTGCCCCGATCAACAACCCTAAAACATATCAGCAGGATTTCCCCATCAGTTACCTCCAATACTCGGGAAAAACAAAAATATGAGTAAAAATTCCATTAGAATTTGGATTTCTGCTGCCCTTTTCTTGTCAGCAACATCCACTAGTGCGGAAATTCACAAGTGGGTCGATCATAATGGCCAAACTCGATACTCCGATAAAAAGACCGATGGTATAGAGCTTGCTACACACACCCAAAAAATCAAGCGCAATCAAGAACGCAGTAAAGATGAAATTCAGAGGGTATTCGATAAGCACAAAGGTACGCTTTATCGGTTGTATCTAAGTGCTCTCAAAAATAACCCCACACTTGCAGGTAAAGCTGATTTTATTCTTACCATTGAGCCCGGCGGCAAAGTCTCCAGCATTACTGTGGCTCACACCACTCTAAACTCCAAAGTCTTTATCAATCAAGTTACAGCCAATATTCAGCAAATAGATTTTGGGCCCAGTGACGCTCGCAAAACCACCACCCACTACCCGCTATACTTTTTACCAGCTAAGAATGCTCACCAGATGCAAAATCCCCACCCTGAGTAGGTAATCAATCATCCCCTAGCCTCTATGGAGAGATGATTGATTGCCAGCGATTCTGAACGTTAGAACGAGCGGCACGAAGAACTTATCCGGGGATTGTCTTCAAAAACGATTTTCAAACAAAACCTCATCCATCGATAGCTGGCCACCGCGCCCATTCGCGGTTTTGCTGGCCTTACCAATGACAATCATCATTCCAATTAGATAGCCATCAGGCAGGTTGATTAGCTCCGCAACGTTCTGTGGATCGAACCCAACCATCGCACCTGTATCATAGCCCTGCGCTTTTGCCGCAAGCATCATGGTCTGCGCCGCCAATCCACAGCTTCGCATAGCCTCATCCCGTTGTAGCTGGGGCTTGCCAGCGTAAAAGTTCGTCAACATAGGGACCAGTACCTCCCGAGCCTCTTTGGGCGCATCAGCCCAGTAGCGCTCAGGACGATCTCGCCAGGCATTAATATCGGCGCAAAGTATGATCAATTCAGAAGCATCTTCCACCTGTTGCTGGCCCCAAGCGGCGCCCTTAAGCTCACTGCGAAGAGTGGGATCAGTGACACGCAGGAAGCGCCAGTGCTGAATGTTGTAGGAAGTGGGAGACAACATGGTCGCTTGGATAAGGTGGTAAAACTCACTGGCTGACATCTGGGCTGTCGTATCGTAGTGCTTTACTGAGCGGCGTGTTTCAACAGCTGTGAACAAGTCCATAATCTTCTCTCTGAGTGTCAGTATTCGTGGCAATGTCGATGAGAGAAAGCTTAACGGGTTTCCCTATGGCTGATAATAACCCTCCATGTTAAATTACTGTTGAGAAAAAGTTTACAACCTAGTTATCCCAGTAAGGTATATCGCCACCAAAGTACTCTATGGCGAAATCTATAAAAGCCCGAACCTTGGCAGGCATGTACTGCCGTTCGGGAAAGACGGCGTAAATGGTTTTAGCCGGCATTTGGTATTCTTCGAACAGCGGGACCAACGCCCCCGCTTTAATATCAGGCCCAGCCACAAAAGTTGGTAAACGGCCAATTCCAACCCCCTGAATGATGGCCTCCCTTAACGCTTCACTATTGTTTACCTGATAGTTACCTTTGATCTCTATGGTTTGAAGGTGGTTCTCTTTGATAAAAGTCCACTCTTTTACATCTCTGGAATAGGTAAATACCAGGCAATTGTGCTCAGCCAGTTGCTCCAGTTCGGTTGGCGTACCGAAGCCCTTCAGATACTCCGGTGATGCACAGAGCACACTTTGCAAAGGGGCCAGTTTCCGCGCAACCAAACTGGTGTCAGGCAGGTCACCTGCTCGAATGGCGATATCAAAGCCCTCACCGACCAGATCCACCACTTTATCGTCCATAACCATATCAATGCTGATCTTTGGGTAGCGTTTCAGGAATACGGGGATGAGGGGCGCTAAATGCAATCTGCCAAAAGACATAGGGCTGTTAATGCGCAGGCGGCCTTGAGGCTCCCCCTGCAGTTGTGTTACTGCGTCCTGGGCATCTTTAGCCGCTTGATGCGCGATGCGCGCGTGCTGATAAAAATGCTCTCCGGCCTCCGTCAAACTCAGTTTTCGCGTGGTACGGTGTAGCAGTTTCACTCCAAGCTGGGCTTCAAGCTGGCTAATCCGTTTGCTCACTGCCGATTTTGAAATCCCCAGCAACTTAGCCGCAGGTGAAAATCCGCCGGTATCGGCCACGGTAACAAATACCGGTATGGCTCCAAAGTTTTCCATGGCCAACTGTTTCCCCTTACTCAACAGAATGTATCTTTAATCGTGGATTATCATTCTATCAGAAACAGCTTACGCTTATCTCACTGTATAGAGAGAGGGGGCCGTCGTGAGAGAACCAACCATAAACATCAACCCAGCAACTATTAGAAGATCAGGCCCCTCTCAATGGTGGGTTCACGGCTTGATGATGATCACCACCTTTTTCGTGGCCAGCTCGTTCCCCGTAGGGAAGTTAATCGCAGACTCACTTCCAGCAGATGTGATGATGCTGATTCGATTCCTAATGGCGGCCGGGCTTTTTGCACCTTTTATTTTTTTTAGACACGGGCTGCAGCTTCCCAAATTAAAGAAATTGGTACGTTATGCTTTGCTAAGCATCCCTTTAGTCACCTTTTTTTGGTGTATGTTTGAAGCGCTAAAACAGACTTCAGCGATTAATACCGGAGCGCTCTTTACAACGGTCCCCGCGATGACCGCCATATTCGCCCTAATAGTAAATGGCGAGCGTAGTAGTACTCGGAAAGTTATTGGGTTACTTCTTGGAACCCTGGGTGCAGCTTGGATCGTCTTTAAGGGAGATATAACTGCTGCAATGGCACTGGATTTAAACCAGGGGGACTGGATTTTCTTGTTTGGGGCGATTTCACTTAGCCTTTATAACCCGTTAGTTAAACGGATTCATTCGGGCGAACCCACGGAAGTTATGACCTTCTGGGTGATTTTGTTCGGTGCCCTCTGGCTATTATTACTAGCCCTACCCGGCCTAAGTGAAATACATTGGCAAAATGTATCTTTTGAGATCTATGGGGGCTTACTCTACCTGGCGCTATTTACCACATTGATGAGTTTCTTCCTATTGCAATTCGGCACACTAAAAATTGGCCCGACTAAGGTGGCCGCTTATGGATTCTTGAACCCAGTTTTTGTTCTGATACTAGCCCTGCTCTTGGGAATGTCAGAATTCAACGCTGCCCTATTTCCTGGCATTATTCTGGTTTTTTCCGCCATGCTATTTATTCAGACCGAAAAGACCGTTCAAAATTAACACCCCAGCAACCCTTATTCAAACAGGAGCTGCAAATTCCAGCAGCTCTTTTTCCCCTTGACTTACACACACAACGAAGAACGACAGTGTTAATTAACAGGCTTTTCAATCTCATAAATAGCATCAGAGATATCTTCCAATTTCAAAGACACAATGGCTTGTGCATCATGCAATCCTTGATTATAGAAGCCTGCCCCCATTTCCTTGGCAAGGAAATCAATAAAGAACTCCACCTCAAAGCCACCAACTTCCAGGTCAAACTCTTCAGAGAGGTAACCCCTTACCTTCTCTACAAGTGCAGACTTACGCTCTTTACTAATTTCTATTCCTGACATAAGAATAATCTCATTAATCGTTAAACTTTTACCCAGCAGTGTTATTCATCAGACAAACCCACTGGCATCTATTAGCGATCTGAGATTACGACAACCGCTATAGGTAGCACAAGACAGAACGAAAAAGTCCGAGCAACCTAGGGCTGCTCGGACATGAGGAAACCTTATTGGGTGTATTCCTTAAAAACTGTAGTTAAAGCGAAAACCATAGTTTACCGGTGTGGGAAATGGACCGGATACCAGGCCATCACTGCCATCGGCATAATAAGGAACCACTTAATCAGTGATATTATTACTAAAGGCTTCAACATTCCACTGGTCATCGGCGCTCACATACTGGATGGAAGCATTAACCATCCAGAATGCATCTCGGCTATCGTCAAAAGTTGAAGTTTTATCAGCAGGGAAATCATGTTTATCCACATTCCAGTAGGTCAGGTAAGACTGATCCTCCCAGTGAACTCCAATAAATGGAATAACCCGGCTGCCATCCGCCATTTCAAATGTGTGATCATAGTTGATGGTAAAGCTGTACCGAGGTGAAACGGGTAACTCATTACTCTTCAGGTTACGGCACAGATCATCATTACTGTCGTCATGAGCCGCAGCCCAGTCCTCCAGTTCAAACAGGGCCTGATTATTGAAATTCCAGCGATTTACAAAATCTGAGGTGATCTCTTTTCGCAACCAAGTTGCGAAACCACTGACATGCCCATTTGGATAAGGAGCCCAATCAAATCCCAGCTCTAAGCCTTTGATTTCTACACGCGCTGTATTCTTAGTTCGATAAACTACCGCAGGCTCTGCAACAATATCCCCGGTAAGCACGCCTTCATCATCAACCTCGTGGGGGCGGTATTTTATTGGGGCGGGTCAACTCGATCGGTTACAGATGTATTTACACGGAACCAACCGGCAATAGAATAGCGATCCCGATTTGCAGGCAGTACTTCGTGGGGAAACTCCTCACTCAAGAAAGTCACCACCGTTCCCATTAACGGTGTTACTTTGGTCCCGATCCTATCTTGATCATTTTTGTAGAGCACCAGCTCACCAGCATCCAAAGGATTCCAGCTGGGATTGAGGTAAACAATCAGAGAAAGCACCCGGGTGGCCTCTCCGCGAAATGCATCGTAGTGCCTTTTGTAGTAGTCCCCTGGCCTATAGTGGGAGAAATGGCTTTCGAAAGAAAAGAGCCCAAGGAAAAGGCGTCGGTTGAGATAAACCTGCAGCTGACTCGCCCAGTTGATCCACTCCCTACCTGTGGCGAGCTCTCCGGTGATCCAACTAATTTCATCGGTACGGACAAACTCATTCAAAAGGTAATCGTCTCCTCGACCAATCCCCGCATCAATAAATTTTTCTCCACTTATTTTCTGCTGATAGGCAAGGAGCGCACTGGAGAGGGATTCGGGAAGTGCCGCGTGGCGAATACTATAGCCTTCCTCGGTAAGATCCTGAGTAATATAGGCAAATAGAGTTTCATCGAAAGTGCTATCGCCACCCAGCGACATCAACAGTTTGGCTGCTACCAAGTTATTTTCCTACTGATAAGAGGCGCGACGATGGGTGGAAACTTCGCCAAGAGCACTCGCTTAATAATCAATCTGTATTCTTAATGAGAAACAGAGTAAGGCCCGAGTACGATTGCGGCCGGTTGTTGGCCAGAGGCAGAATGGGAACTCCGGATGCAGCCTACGTTAGCCGAAAGCTGCCTGGGAGTCTACGAAAGTAAAAAGGGAGCGACCTGCTTAAGTTAAACCCTTGTGAAAGTAGGGTCCTCTGGAGACGCATCCCTGCCCCTCCAAAGCAGTAGTCAAACCGATATTAGAAACAATCACCGGGCACGCGCACCCAACCTTCCATCAGAATTCGCGCACTGCGGCTCATAATGGCTTTGGTCGCGGTCCACCGCCCATCCACTTTTTCCGCATGAGCACCCACACGCAGAGTACCCGAGGGGTGACCAAAGCAGACTGAATTACGTTCACCACCACCAGCGGCAATATTGACCAGAGTTCCGGGAATAGAGGCCGCGGTGCCGATCGCCACGGCGGCCGTGCCCATCATGGCATGGTGCAATTTACCCATCGATAAAGCCCGTACGAGCAGATCGATATCCGACGCAGCGACCCTTTTACCGCTGGAGGCAATATACTCCTGCGGTTTGGCCACAAAGGCGATTTTGGGCGTGTGCTGACGAGCTGCTGCTTCCTCTACAGAGGAGATCAATCCCATTTTTACCGCACCATAGGCCCGAATGGTTTCAAACATGGCCAACGCTTTGCCATCGCTATTAATCGCCTCCTGCAGCTCGGTGCCGGCATAACCCATTTCTTCCGCATTGAGGAAAATCGTGGGAATACCGGCGTTGATCATAGTGGCCTTAAGTACACCAACACCGGGCACTTCCAGATCATCCACTAGGTTGCCGGTAGGTAACATGGCGCCCTCGCCATCGGCGGGGTCCATAAATTCAATCTTTACTTCAGCCGCCGGAAAAGTGACGCCGTCCAGCTCAAAATCGCCGGTTTCCTGCACTTCACCGTTAATGATCGGCACATGAGCAACAATGGTCTGGCCAATATTGGCCTGCCAGATTCGCACAGTGCAGATGCCATTTTGCGGAATTCTAGAGGGCTCCACAAAGCCACTGTTAATGGCAAAGGCGCCCACAGCGGCGGTAAGATTGCCGCAGTTACCACTCCAATCAACAAAGGGTTTGTCGATGGAAACCTGGCCAAACAAGTAATTCACATCGTGATCGAGCTTATCGCAGGCAGACAGGATCACCGTTTTACTAGTGCTCGAAGTGGCGCCGCCCATCCCATCGGTTTGCTTACCGTAGGGGTCGGGACTGCCAATCACGCGTAACAGTAAATTGTCACGGGCCTCTCCCGGCACCTGCGCAACTTCGGGCAAGTCTTGCAGACGGAAGAAAACCCCTTTGCTGGTGCCCCCGCGCATGTAGGTCGCAGGGATTTTGACTTGAGGAGCAAATTTCAACATTTAAACCGTCGCCTCTGCTTCGAGGAAGTCTTTGGCAAAGCGCTGCAAAACACCGCCCGCTTCATAAATGGATGCCTCTTCTGCGGTATCCAGGCGGCAAGTGACCGGTGCCTCAATAGTTTCACCATTAGTGCGGTGAATCAGTAAGGTCAGGGTGGCATGCGGCGTACGCTCACCCAGTACGTCGAAGGTCTCAGTCCCGTCAATGCCCAGGGTTTCGCGGGTAGTCCCCGGCTTAAATTCCAGCGGCAGTACACCCATACCGATCAGATTGGTGCGGTGGATACGCTCAAAGCCCTCGGCAACAATCACTTCCACCCCAGCCAGGCGTACACCTTTAGCGGCCCAGTCACGGGAGGAACCCTGACCATAATCCGCACCGGCAACGATTATCAGCGGCTGCTTGCGATCCATATAGGTTTCGATCGCTTCCCACATACGCGTAACCTGCCCTTCCGGCTCGATACGAGCCAGGGAGCCTTGGCGAATCTCGCCACTGTCATCGCGCACCATTTCGTTGAGCAGTTTTGGGTTGGCAAACGTTGCACGCTGCGCGGTGAGGTGATCACCACGGTGAGTGGCGTAGGAGTTAAAGTCCTCCTCCGGCAGGCCCATTTTCGCCAGGTATTCGCCGGCGGCACTGCTGGCCAAAATTGCATTGGAGGGAGACAGGTGATCGGTGGTGATATTGTCTCCCAGCACCGCCAGCGGGCGCATCCCTTTCAAAGCGCGCTCTCCGGCCAGTGCGCCCTCCCAGTATGGCGGGCGGCGAATATAGGTGCTCATTGAGCGCCAATCATAAAGGGCCTGCCCCCGCTCTTCCGCTGCATCCCGCTCTTCAAACATAGGGATATACACATCGCGGAATTGCTGTGGTTTTACGCTCTGACGCACGATCGCATCGATCTCTTCGTCGCTGGGCCAGATATCTTTTAAGGTGATTGGCTTGCCATCGGCATCGTACCCCAACGCATCCTTTTCAATATCGAATCGGATGGTACCGGCAATCGCGTAGGCCACCACTAAAGGCGGTGAAGCCAGAAACGCCTGCTTGGCGTAGGGGTGAATACGACCATCGAAGTTGCGGTTACCAGAGAGTACCGCGGTTGAATACAAATCGCGCTCGATCACTTCCTGCTGGATTTTGGGATCGAGGGCACCGCTCATACCGTTACAGGTAGTGCAGGCAAAGGCCACAACGCCGAAGCCCATCTGCTCCAGATCTGTCAACAGCTCCGCTTCTTGCAGATACATTTTTACCGTCTTGGAACCCGGTGCCAGGGAGGATTTCACCCAGGGCTTGCGGGTTAGGCCGAGTTTGTTCGCATTGCGGGCAATCAGACCTGCGGCAATCATATTGCGCGGGTTGCTGGTGTTGGTGCAGCTGGTAATGGCTGCAATGATTACAGCACCATCCGGCATCTCGCCGGCTTTCTCTTCCCAGGCCTTGGCGATACCGCGGTTGGCCAGTTCAGAGGCCGGCAACAGTGCATGAGGATTGGACGGACCCGCCAGGTTACGGCCAACGCTGGTGAGGTCAAATTTCAGCACACGCTCGTATTCGGCATCTTTCAAGGTGTCGGACCAGAGGCCAGTTTCCTTGGCGAACTGCTCCACCAGCGCTACCTGCTCGTCATCGCGACCAGTAAGCTTCAGGTAATCAATGGTCTGTCCATCAATAGAGAACATGGCCGCCGTAGCGCCATATTCCGGCGTCATATTGGAAATAGTAGCGCGGTCGCCCAGAGTCAGGTTCGCAGCACCCTCACCATAGAATTCCAGATAGGCACCCACTACGCGCTCACGGCGCAGGAATTCTGTCAGAGCCAATACCAGGTCGGTACCGGTAATGCCGGGCTGCAATTTTCCGGTCAGCTCTACACCGACGATATCTGGTAAGCGCATATAAGAGGCGCGGCCAAGCATAACGCTTTCGGCTTCGAGGCCACCCACACCGACGGAAATCACACCCAGAGCGTCAACCATTGGCGTGTGGCTATCGGTACCGACACAGGTATCCGGGAAGGCTACGCCTTCGCGCACCTGCACCACTGGAGACATTTTCTCCAAATTGATCTGATGCATGATGCCGTTGCCGGGCGGGATTACATCGACATTTTCAAACGCGGTTTTGGTCCAATTGATAAAGTGAAAGCGGTCTTCGTTACGGCGCTCTTCCACCGCGCGGTTTTTCTCGAAAGCATCCTTTTCAAAACCGGGGTGCTCCACCGCAAGAGAGTGGTCGACAATCAATTGGGTGGGAACGACTGGATTTACCTTGGCAGGATCTCCGCCTTTCTCGGCAATGGCATCGCGCAGGCCGGCCAGATCTACCAGCGCGGTTTGGCCGAGGATATCGTGGCAAACCACCCGCGCAGGGAACCATGGAAAATCCAGCTCGCGCTTGCGCTCAATAATTTGCTTGAGGGAGTCAATCAGTTTTTCCGGCTCACAGCGGCGCACCAGGTTTTCCGCCAGAATACGTGAGGTATACGGCAGTTTGGCATAGGCACCGGGCTGGATTGCGTCTACGGCGGCGCGGGTATCGAAATAATCGAGATCTGTACCCGGCAGTGATTTGCGGTAATCAGTATTCATAGCTTGGTAACGTGGATTGGTAAATCAGTCGAATAGGTTAGTTAAATCTGAGCTCTTCAGAGAAGACCCCACTGCCGCCGGGTTTCGGCAGCGGTGGGAACGGCGCACCAGGTACGCCTCACGTCCACTTGGGCGTGTATTAACCGCGTTCGGCAATTGGAGGCACAGTGCGGGGCTCAACACCGACATACTCGGCACTCGGGCGAATAATGCGATTGTCTGCTCGCTGCTCGAACACATGTGCTGCCCAGCCGGTAAGGCGGGACATTACAAAGATCGGGGTGAACAGCTTGGTGGGAATACCCATAAAGTGATAAGCGGAAGCGTGGAAGAAGTCTGCATTACAGAACAACTTCTTCTCGCGCCACATCACTTCTTCACAGCGCACAGATACTGGATACAACACGGTATCGCCCACATCTTCAGACAGCTTTTCAGACCAGCCTTTGATGATCTCGTTGCGCGGATCAGACTCGCGGTAGATCGCGTGGCCGAAACCCATAATCTTCTCTTTGCGCTCGAGCATTCCCAACAGCCCTTTTTCCGCTTCATCCGGATTGGCGAAGCGTTCGATCATTTCCATTGCCGCTTCGTTGGCACCGCCATGTAGAGGGCCGCGCAGGGTACCGATCGCACCGGTAATGCAGCTGAACAGGTCGGAGAGGGTTGAGGCACAAACACGGGCGGTAAACGTGGACGCATTAAACTCATGTTCTGCGTAGAGGATCAGGGAAACATTCATCACCTGTTCGTGTAACGCATTCGGCTTCTCACCGCGCAGCATATGCAGGAAGTGACCGCCGATGCTGTCATCATCCGTATCGGTTTCAATACGCTCGTTGTCGTGGGTAAAGCGGTACCAGTAGCAAATGATGGAGGGGAAAGCGGCCAGCAGACGATTGGCTTTTTCCAGCTGCTGTGCGAAGGACTCCTCTCCTTCCAGATTGCCCAACATGGAGCAGCCTGTGCGCATTACATCCATCGGGTGCGCATCGGCGGGTATCCGCTCGAGAACTTCCTTCAACGCTTGCGGCAGACCGCGCATGCTTTTCAGCAGCGCTTTATATTCAGCCAGCTGAGCACTGGTGGGCAACTCTCCGTAAAAAATCAGGTAGGCAACTTCCTCAAACTCACAGTGTTGCGCCAGGTCTTTGATATCGTAGCCGCGATAAGTGAGGCCGGAGCCGGTTTTACCTACGGTAGAGAGTGCAGTTTTTCCCGCTACCTGGCCGCGTAGACCGGCACCGCTTAATGATTTTTCTGCCATCTTCCTTATTCCCCTTTTGTAGACACTATTTCTGTATTCGCCCGAAAACCGCCTTTTAAGCTGCCCGAACCCTGGGCCCGAGCCAGCATTACACACGGCTGGTACGGTGGTTTACTTCTTAAACAGATCGTCGAGCTTCTGCTCAAACACGTGATAATTGAGGTAATCGTACAGCTCCTCACGGGTCTGCATGGTGTCCACAACCGCTTTCTGATCACCATTTTGCAGAATACTGGAGTACACATTTTCCGCCGCTCGGTTCATGGCCCGAAACGCCGACAGCGGATACAGTACGATATCTGCGCCCGCTTCGCCCAACTCTTTGGCGTTATACAGCTCAGTTTGTCCAAACTCGGTGATATTCGCCAAAATCGGTACATTCAAGGCATCCTTGAATGCACGATAGTGCTCCAGCTCGGTCACTGCTTCGGCAAAAATACCGTCAGCTCCAGCCTCGATACAGGCCTGGGCGCGCTCGATCGCCGCCTCGAGCCCTTCCTGGGCAAAAGCATCGGTCCGAGCCATGATAAAGAAGTCGTCATCGGTGCGCGCATCGACTGCAGCCTTAATTCGGTCCACCATTTCCTGCTTGGAAACGATTTCTTTATTCGGACGGTGCCCGCAGCGCTTTTGCGCCACCTGGTCTTCGATATGTACCGCACCGGCGCCGGCACGGATCATTTCCTTGATGGTGCGCGCAATATTGAAGGCGCCGCCCCAGCCGGTATCAATATCCACCAGCAGCGGCAGTTCGCTGGCAGCGCTAATGCGGCGCACATCCTCGAGCACATTATCGAGACTGGTCATGCCCAGGTCCGGCAGGCCGTAGGACGCATTGGCAACCCCAGCGCCAGAGAGGTAAATTGCCTTGTGGCCGATACGCTCTGCCATGATGGCGGAGTAGGCGTTGATCGTGCCTACGACCTGCAGGGGTGAATTTTCAGCGAGTGCGCTGCGAAAACGCGCGCCGGCGGATGGCTGTTGGCTCATACTCTACCTCAGTTTATTTTCAATATTTTGCCTAGAAGCACGGATATGACGGCGCATCAACAGCTCGGCCAGCTCCCCATCCCCCGCTTCAATGGCTTCGATAATGTGGCTGTGTTCACGGAACGCGCGCTGAGCCCTGGGACTGGCCATACCCAGCTGGTAGCGATACATACGAACACGGTAGTAAAGACGGTTGCACAGGGTGTCGATCAACAGATCATTCTTAGAAGCCTGCACAATACGAAAATGAAAGTCGAAATCCCCTTCCGGCTGGAAGTAAGCCTTACCGGCCTGTAATTCTTCCTGTTGTTCATGGCGGGAGAGCATCTGGCGCAAATCCAGTAGGTCCTCTTCGCTGCGCTGCTCGGCGGCGAGCCGACAAGCCATCCCCTCCAGAGCCTCACGCAATTCGTAGAGTTCCAGCAGGCCGCGTTCACTCAGTTTGACCACCCGAGCACCGACATTGACCCGGCGTTCCAGCAGCCCAAGTGACTCCAGGCGCATCAAGGCTTCCCGTAAACTACCGCGACTCGCATTGAATCGGCGAGCCAGCTCAGGCTCACTAATTTTACTGCCAGAAGGGATTTGCCCCTCCACAATTTCAGCGCGCAAGGTCAAAAACAAGCGTTCAGCCAGGCTCTGATGTGGCTCCTGCAGAGGGCTATTCACTTCGGCTACACCCATCAATCTCTAATATTGTCGACAATTTTTAAGTTGCGCAGACCTTAAATCACTGAGACCTGGGCGTCAACTCGATATGATACGAACAATTGTTGACAATGTGTGGCGCTAAATGACTTTTATCACGGTAGTAGTCTTGCCACCGTTAAGTGGGCATAATAGCGCCCGCGCCAGATACGGCATGCCCCAACCACCGCGGGCGCTCTATGCTTATCTGGGGTAGGGAAAAAATCCCGACGATAGAATTTCCAAACCCCGGTACAGCGCTCATTGACAAGGCTGCCAGCACCCAGGTTTCAGACAGAGTTATGCCGAAGAGTATTATCAGGCGATGGCTGCCAAGCCCCGAAGAAATCCGAGCCAAGAATGGGCTCAAGTTTCTGGGGACTCTTCTCCACGATCCCAACCTATTTCACCTGAACCGACATTCGGTTTCAGTCGCCTTTGCCGTTGGTGTCTTTACCAGTTTCCTGCCCCTGCCCGGCCAAATGGTCATCGCCGCATTGCTCGCACTCTGGTTGCGCTGCAATCTACCGCTTTCCATCATCCTGGTATGGATCAGCAACCCGGTCACCATGCCCGCAATCTTTTACAGTACCTACAAGCTCGGCGCCTGGATTCTGGGCGCGCCGCCAGTGGATTTCAATATTGAGCTTTCCTGGGAGTGGTTAACGGGTGAGGTGGGTAAAATCTGGATGCCGCTATTTATCGGCTCCCTGCTCGCCGGCATCTTCTTCGCTACATTGGCCTACTTTTCTATGCGCGCGCTTTGGCGCTGGCATGTCGTAAAGCGGTGGAAATTGAGACTGGAGCGACGCTCCGCGGTCAGCTGACTTTTGCAGGCACTCTCGACTGGAAACCCATTAAGCTCACCTGAGCCCTCCCGACTTGGCAGTAGCGCACACTGCTAACAACCACAGCCAGGCCCTATCACTGCAATCTTCCCCGGCGAACAACGCTACCGCCCCAAAAAACTGTCAACTTACTTTGGGGCGTGGTTACGGCGCGACTTATTCGTTGCGCAGGGCTGCGGCGGGCTGTACGCGACTGGCCTGCAGAGCGGGGTACAAGGTGGCCAAAAGGCTGAGTAGGAAACCAGCGCCTACCACCAGGGCAACATCAGGCCAGGACAACTCCGATGGCAAATAGTCCACCGGGTAGACGTCCGACTTCAGGAATTGGACACCAAATACAGACTCCAGGCCAACCACCAAATCGGTGACTGTGAGGGCTCCCAGCACCCCCAGGGCGCCCCCGACAAGAGCCCCCACCAAGCCGACCAAAGCGCCCTGACTGACAAAAGTGAGTAGAATCTGCCGAGTACTCGCCCCCATGGTGCGCAAAATGGCGATATCCGTGTGCTTGTCGATCACTACCATCACCAGGGTAGACACAACATTGAAAGCCGCAATGGCAATGATCAGTAGTACCAGCAAACTCACCAGGTTGCGGGACATCTGAATCGCTTGGTAGAGATTACCGTGGGTACGGCTCCAGTCGGTCCCGTAATAACCATCGCGCGGCAACTCCTTCAGCAGGCGCCGCATAATCCAGTTGGCCTCAAGCATCTCTGTCATACGCAGCTGAATGCCCGCGCCGCCCCTATTTCCGGCCAATTCCTGAGCCTGCCCCCATGAGACCAGTGCCAGTGACTGATCTAGAGCCGTACCGGAGTGGAATATTTCGGATACCTGGAAACCCGCCACACGGGCTGCGCGGCGACTGCCGGAGGCGGCATCGTTATTCGGCACAATCAGGGAGAGGTAATCCCCCTGCTCCACCCCCAACTTTTCGGCAATGCCGCGCCCCAGAACCACGCCGGGTTCGGACTCGTTAAGCATCGCCGGAAAAGCACCGGGGCTGAGAAAATCACTGATATTCGAGACATTGACGATCGTCTCGGGGTTTACACCCTGGACTAACAGTGGCGTGACCTCAGCGCCACGGCGGGCCAATGCATTCACTTGCCAGACCTCAGCTGCGGACTGCACCTGGGCATCCGCTGCCAACTGATCCCGCAAGGCTGGCCAATCCACCTCTGCACTGGCGTTGTAGATCGTGGCATGGGGCATGATGCCCAAAATACGCTCACGCAGCTCGCGGTCGAAGCCATTCATCACCGACATCACCACGATCATCAGGGCGACACCGAGTATCAACCCAATCATGGAGAGGCCAGAAATAAAGGAAACCAAGCCTGCAGAATCATCGTTGCGGCGCTGGGCGCCGGCGTAGCGCAGGCCAATAAAGGCGGGAAGTGGCTTAAACATGATTACCCTGATGCCAATCGCTGAGTAGCTCACCGTCCACCAGGTGCAGGCAGCGATCCAAGGCTGCAGCCAGGTCCGGGTCATGGGTCACAATCACAAAGCTGATACTCATCTCGCGATTGAGGCGATCCATCAACTTGTGAATTTCCCCCGCCGTGGCCCTGTCCAGATTACCAGTGGGTTCATCCATCAAGACACAAGCGGGCCTTGTCACCAGAGCCCGCGCAATGGCTACCCGCTGTCGCTCACCACCGGAGAGCTGCGAAGGCTTGTGATCGATTCGCTCGCCGAGACCCACGGCCTCAAGCATAGATTTGGCCTCGGATCGCGCACTCGCCACACTGTGCTTGCCAATTAACAGAGGCATAGCCACATTTTCCAGGGCGCTAAACTCATTGAGCAGATGGTGGAACTGGTAGACAAAACCCAGACTACTATTGCGCAGCCAACCACGCTGATTGGCATTTAGGTCCGCAAGATTCTGTCCCGCGACCCAGACCTCGCCGGTACTTGGGGTATCCAAGCCACCGAGCAAGTTCAGCAGCGTCGATTTTCCTGAACCGGACGCCCCCACAATGGCGAGCTTCTCGCCCCGCTCTACTTGCAGCTCCACGCCACGCAATACTTCAAGGTCCCGGCCCCCCTGGCGATAACGCTTGCGCAGTTGTCGGCAGGCCAGTACGGCCTCACTGGGAGCCTGAGCCGGTCTCGCCTGCTTAGTATCTATTTCCACTCGACTATTCATCAGTTTGTGCCGTTTTCAAATTCTTAGATATCACTTTGTAAATTCCACATAATCGATTGATTTATATGAAATTTACTCATAGCGCAAAGCTTCTGCCGGCTCTATCTGCGCCGCTCGCCAGGCAGGTAACAGGGTCGCCAGTAAACTCATACCCGCCGCCGCAGAAAGCACCACGAGCGCGTCGCCCATACGGAACTCCGAAGGCAGATAGCTGACGAAAAATACACGTGGATCAAATATCTTGGCGCCCAACAGGTTCTCTATCCAGCTCACCATCTCGGTGAGATTGAGCGCAATCAAAATTCCCAGCAACGCGCCACTAAAGGCACCTATCAAGCCGATGGCACTACCCTGTACAACAAATACCGCCATGATCTGACGCGAGGTTAGGCCCAGGGTTCGCAGCACGGCGATATCGGAGCGCTTATCGGCCACCATCAGCACCAGGGCAGAGACAATGTTGAACGCCGCCACGGCCACAATGATCATCAACATCAGTGTGACCACCGTCTTCTCCATCTTCACCGCCTGGAACAGGCTGCCCTGAGAATGACTCCAGTCCTCGCCACTGAAGCCCTCACCAAGCGCGGCCGCATAGGGGGCAACCCTTCCCAAAGCATTATCCATATCGTCAAAACGCAGCTGCAGCCCTTGCACTTTTCCGGACATCCGCATCAACCGGGCCGCATCCTCTATGTTCATCAGGGCCACGCTCTGATCCACCTGGGCACCGACCGAAAAGATTCCGGCAACGGTAAAGCGCTTGGTGCGGGGAAAGATACCGGCGGGGGTTATCGCAACTTCCGGCAGGGTCAGTATGACCGATTCGCCGGGAAGCACATTGAGTTGCTGAGCGAGAATACGACCGAGCACAATGCGATAGCTGCGCGGCTGTAACTCATCCAGGTTCCCCATCACCATGTTTTCGCCCACCTTGGAGACATTGCGCAACGCCTCGGGGTCGACCCCCTGGAACTCGACGCCGTGGCTATCGCCATAAGCACTTAGTAGGGCAAATCCCTTCACGAATGGGCTCGCGGCCTCCACGTGGGGTTGCTGTTCAAGCTCCTGCGCAACCCCCTGCCACTCCTTCAGGCCGCCATCGCGCTCAACGAAGCCATGGGGAACAACACTCAAGATTCGTGTTTTTAGCTCACGATCGAAGCCGTTCATTACAGAAGTCACAACGATCAAAGCAAGAACACCTAGTGCCATGCCGACCAGGGAGAAGCCGTTGATAAAAGAAATGAACTGCTGCCGGCGGCGGGCAGCCACATATCTCAGGCCGATATAAAGGGGGACAGGTTTTAACATAGCGTCGATTTAAACGGAAAATAGTCAAGAAATCCAAGTATTTAGGCAGCTTCAACGTTTAGAGAGGGTTTTTAGCTTCGCCCGTAAGCGCTGCAACTCGGCTTCACTCCAGTCTGGAGGCTCAGTCAGCGCGACCCAGGCGAGAGTGTATCCCGCTGGCGTGTAGCGATGCCCAAAATCTCGCGGGGTATCCCCAACATAGAAGTCCGCCAACAACTGCAACATAGTGACAACAGGGAACCACCGCAGATCTGGAGAGACATCGGGCCCTCTGGGGCACTCCAACCATTCAGGCCTGCGATACGCCCAGCGAAAATCAAAAAAAACAATCGGGTCACTGGCGTGCTGGAGAAAAGCTATTCGGAATCTACCCCAGGGCTCCCGCCCCAAATAGCCACCATATTGATTACCAAAGCGCACCACCTCCCCTCCTTTGAACTGCGGGAGCCAGGCGGGAGTACCCGGATCGCGATTGTCGGTAATCAACCGCCACGCACTCATACTAAAAGGAGGGCCAGCCCAAAGAGCACCATCTATGGGATTATCGATAACATCAAAGAATTCAAATGAGCCTTCAGAGAGCTTGGCTCCTAAACTGAGTCCGTACAAATAAAGCCTTGGACGAGTACCAACCGGCAGGCCTTCCCAGTGATCATAAATCACTTCGAATAGCGCGCGAGCCGATTTCCTTATTGCCTGCGCATCTGTAAACAACGCTATCGGACCCGGCAAATACGAGTACTGTACCGCTACGGTAGCCACATCACCTCGGTATAGGAACTCGAGAGAATTCACTGCACCCGGGTCGATCCATCCATCCCCGACCGGCGTTGCGATCAGCAAAATTTCCCGCTCAAACGCCTTAACCCGCTTTAACTCCTCAAGCGCCAAGAGAGCACGCTGCTGCGGTGTTTCTGCTGAGTGCAACCCCACATAGACCCGGATAGGGTCCACCCCTTCCCCTGCGATCTCCCAAATATCCTCAGCGGTAGGCCCAAGAGACATAAATCTACGCCCCTCACGCCCCACACTGCCCCAGGACAGCAAGGAGTCCGACCCACCTGTCTTATAGGGATCCTGCGGAGGAGGTAAATTCTCGGCGGTAATCTGGTCTAACTGCTCATAGAAAATGGAAACTGTGTAAAGGCCCAACTTCAGTAAAACCCCACTTAAGAGGCTCCAGTAAAGCGCCAAGGCTACAAGCAACCCAGCGAGTATTGCCACGCGGTCAGGAATGCTCTTTTGCAAACGCGCAGACACGACAAGCACCACCCTATGGAAACCTTTACCCATCGACCTGAAGAAGAGAAATACAACGAGTGAAACGACTCCAATAGTAACGGGACTACCCCCTGAAACTGCACGCATCCCCATCAACACGCGCACCGAGTTCTGCCAGTGAGTGCTCTGCCAGAGAAACCCCAATATCAGGCAGGCACCAAAGGCTGCCACCAGGCGCTTCAACCATTGCCGCTGTTGAAGCGTTAGCGGGATATCGGGAATCTGCAAATACCTCCAAAGCCAACGAAAAAATACGCCACAGGAATAGCCGATAGTAAAAGCCACACCGGAAAGAATGCCCTGTACAAAGGTGGGGCGGGGAATCAAAGAAGGGGTCAAGCTAAAAGCAAAAAAAACGGCCCCCAACAGCAGGCCAGAAACTGAAAAAGCGATTGTCTTTCGCATTCATGCCTGCCCACGAGACCGTGTCTAACGTCAGACTAGCATAGCGCTTACCCCAGCCGAATACGCACACCACCGGGCCTAGTAATTGGGCGTAACCACAAAAAGAAAAACTCAAAAACTTGGCAGTAATATCGCTTTATCGCACCGGGTACGTTTTTAGTTTATCCCGCAGGTGTTTCAATTCCTCCTCGCTCCAGTCGGGCGGTTCGGTCAGAGCCATCCAGGCGAGCACATAGCCATCGGGCGAATAGCGATGGCCAAACTCCAGAGGCGCGATCCCGAGATTCAGGTCGGCGATTAATTGCAACATCGTCACTATCGGGAACCACTGGAGATCCGGTGACACATCCGGCCCCCTGGGGCGCTCCATCCAGTCGGGCTTCTGCAACATCCAGCGCAAGTCGAAGAAGACTATTGGATCACTGGCGTGCTGTAAGAAGGCGATTCGAAAGCGCCCCCAGGGCTCCTGCCCCAAGTAACCTCCGTACTGGTTGCCAAAACGCACGATCTCACCACCTTTGAACTGTGGCAACCAGGCCGGAGTACCGGGATCACGGTTGTCCGTTATAGTACGCCAGATGCCGGTACCGAATGGCGGCCCGGCCCAAAGGGCACCATCAATCGGGTCATCGATGATGTCATAGAAATCAAAGGAGTCCTCGGAAAGCTGAGCACCAAGGCTCAAGCCAAAAAGGTATAACCGCGGGCGGGTATCCACGGGCAGGTCCTCCCAGTATTCATAAATCACCTTAAACAGCGCTCTGGCCGATACCAGTCCCTTTTGATCATCCGTCAACAAGGCAATGGGGCTCGGCAGATAGGAATACTGGGCTGCCACCGTGGCCACATCCCCCCGATAGAGGAACTCCAAGGTATTTACCGCCCCCGGATCAACCCAGCCAGCTCCGGTGGGTGTGGCAATCAGAAGTATCTCTCGCTCAAAGGCATTGACCCGCTTTAATTCCGCAAGCGCAAGAAAAGCCCGCTGCATTGAGGTCTCCGCCGCACGCAGCCCTACAAAAACCCTAATGGGCTCCCTGCCCAGCCCGGCAACCCCTCGAATATCTTCAGCCGTCGGGCCAAGCGTCAAAAAACGTCGTCCCTGATGCCCGACACTGTCCCAAGACAACAGTGAGTTAGCGCCCCCAGTTTTGTCTGGGTCCTCGGGCGCCTTCATTCCCTCTGCGATAGCTCGATCATGCTTTTCATAGATAAACGAGACTGTTTGCAGTCCCGCATTGAGCAGCACACCATTTAAGATGCCCCAGTAGAGTCCGATAGCCACTAGTAATCCAACGAGTAAAGCCACCCTATCTGGTATATGCCTTGCGAGATGCTCAGTAACGATACGAATAATTCGGCGAAACCCTTTACCCATGACCCAAAAGATCAAAAAAATGAGCAGGGCCATCGAACCTACAGTGAAGGGGCCGGCCCCAGTAACGGGCTGCATGCCCATCAGGGCGCGCACCGAGTTCTGCCAATGAACTCCTCGCCAAAGAAAGAAAAAAATCAGACTAACACAGGCAACCAATGCCAATCGCTTGAGGAGCTTGCGCACCCCATGGCCAATTGGGATATCGGGAAGTTCAAGGTAATTCCACAGCCAGTGGACAAACACACCTATGAAATAGCCAAAAGTAAAAGCTGTTCCAGCGAGAACCCCCTGCATAAAGGGACTGCGTGGGATCAGTGAGGGAGTAAGGGAGAGAGCAAAGAAAATAGCGCCCAGCAGCAGACCTAGAACAGAGAAAGTTTTTGAGAGTCGCATCCATGCTCGCCCCGAGGATCAAGCCCAATTGTCAGCCTAGCACACACCGTCATAAGCTCTCCGAACCTTTTTTCCTCCAAAGTCACCGAATGCAGTCTAAAAACGTGAAGAAATCCAAGTGTTTTGGCATTTTTTCTGTTCTAATAACTTGGCGTATTCGAACACCTAAATCGGAGAAGAATAAATGTTCAGCAGAAATCGCAACGGAGTGGCCCAAATCGCTGGTACCGTGGCACTTCTTTTGGCATTTGGCGCCCAGGCAAAACCCCTGGAGATCCCTTTGGAATCCCAGATCGAGGAACTGTCCTTTGGTGAAGCTCGCGGCATGAAGAAAAACGATATCAGCACGCACCTGGGTGAACCCCTGAGCATCAAAGGTCCCATCGGTGAGCCCGCCATTACCCGCTGGGAATACAATGACTTCTATGTCTTTTTCGAACGGGATACCGTATTACACACGGTAAAGAAACCGCGCGGCTAAGTCGTTTTGAGATCACGCCAGGTCCACTGTTATCAGGCCTGGCCTCCTCCCCACCCCCATTCAATCAACAAGCCAACTCACACCCTGATGTTGCGGGACTGCCCGACGCGCCTTGCCGTCAATCCCTATGGCAGCAACTCCCCAAATCATCAAGGGGCTGGATTTCCCCACGGCAACACGTCAATATGCCCGCCGTAACTTCACCCTGGTGGAGTGGTCAGCTTTTAGGCAAGTTGGCAGAACACCACCTTCAGGACCAGCGAGAAACCGATAGAAATGACAGTAAAAGTCGAATCCGTAGATAGCCTATTGAAATCCAGTGGCCGCGAAGGCGAGGAAGTTCGCGTGCAGGGCTGGATAAGAACCCGTCGCGACTCTAAAGCCGGCCTTTCTTTCCTGGCGGTACACGACGGCAGCTGCTTTGACCCCATTCAGGTGGTCGCCGAGAACCGCCTGCACAATTACCAGTCAGAAGTGCAGCGCCTAACTACCGGCTGCGCGGTGGATATTATCGGCACCGTCAAGCCCTCCGAGGGCAAAGGCCAGTCCATCGAACTACTGGCCTCCGAAGTTAAAGTAGTTGGCTGGGTGGAAGATCCAGACACCTACCCCATGTCACCCAAGCGCCACACTATGGAACACCTGCGCGAGCACGCGCATTTACGTGTTCGCACCAATGTCAGTGGTGCAGTGGCCCGTGTGCGCAACTGTATCGCCCAAGCTATTCACCGTTTCTACCATGAAAACGGTTTCCTCTACGTGCACACCCCGATTCTCACAGCTTCCGACTGTGAAGGTGCCGGTGAGATGTTCCGCGTAAGCACCCTGGATATGGAAAATCTTCCACGTACTGATAAGGGTGCAATTGATTACAGTAAGGACTTCTTTGGCGAGGAGAGTTACCTCACCGTTTCGGGCCAGCTGAATGTTGAGAGCTACTGCCTGGCCATGTCCAAGGTATACACCTTTGGCCCAACCTTCCGCGCGGAAAACTCCAACACTACTCGCCACCTGGCAGAGTTTTGGATGGTGGAACCGGAAGTAGCTTTTGCCGATCTCGCAGATGTGGCCGACCTCTCTGAGCAAATGCTGAAGTACGTGTTCAAGGCGGTACTCGAAGAGCGCGCCGACGATATGGCCTTCTTCGCCCAGCGTATCGACAAGGAGGCTATCAGCCGCCTGGAAAATATCGTCGACAATGACTTCGCGCGTATCAACTACTCCGAAGCGATCGAAATCCTGGAGAAGTGCAAAGAGAAGTTTGAGTTCCCCGTATCCTGGGGTATCGATCTGGCTTCCGAACACGAACGCTACTTGGCCGAAAAGCACTTCAAGAAGCCGGTTATCGTGATGAACTATCCGAAGGATATCAAAGCCTTCTATATGCGCATGAATGACGACGGCAAAACCGTTGCCGCCATGGACGTGCTGGCGCCGGGAATCGGCGAGATAATCGGCGGTGCCCAGCGCGAAGAACGCTTAGAAAAACTCGACGAACGCATGGATGAAATGGAGGTTCCCAAGGAACACCTCGATTGGTACCGCGACCTGCGCCGCTACGGCACAGTCCCCCATGCGGGCTTTGGGCTGGGCTTTGACCGCATCGTGTCCTACGTGACCGGAATGGGCAACATCCGCGATGTGATCCCCTTCCCGCGTACCCCCAAGAACATTGCGTTCTGATGCAAAAAAGCCCCGCCGTGCGGGGCTTTTTCTTTTACCGTCTAAATCCTAGTAGAAACTAACTTAGACACTCTGGCTTGTGGCTGTCGCAATAATGTCATCACTAGCCTTCTCACTGATCATATAAACCGGCACCACTATAAAGAAGCCAGGGATGCGCGGGAATACCGAGGCGTCCACCACGCGCAGATTATTGGTGCCATGTACGCGGAATTTGCTATCCACCACCGCCATAGGATCACTGGCCGGCCCCATTTTGTTCGAGCAGGAAGCATGATGACCCCAGGACTGATTTTTAACGAAGTCCCCAATCTGCTGATTTGATTGCACTCCAGCGCCAGGCAACACTTCTCTCGATACACGTTCGCTGACAACTGGACCGGACATGATATCCCGGGAAATCTTCACCCCCTCAATCACCGCCTGCAGATCATCTCCCGAGGTATCATTACCCTCACCGAAGTAGTGAAAATTAATATCTGGAGTATCCCGCGGATCAGATGAACGCAGGGTTACCCGACCTGCCGTATTATTCGTGTGGCCCTTCAGTACGATCCAGGAGAAGCGGTCCTTATAATTTCTCAGTGCCTCAGAGTACCCCGGGAAGTAGCCGTGGAAGTCCGAAGGTACACCGAAGATAAACAGGTCTGGGTCTTCCAGATCAGGCTTAGAGCGTTTTACCAGGGAAAGCACAGGGCCATTACCACTATAAGGCCCCTTATTCAGCCAGCCGTAGCGATAGCGGTTCAAGCAGGGATCGCCCTCCTCCCCCCAAGTACAGTCCTTCAATAAAGCCAGATCCTCAGTCATCTCACTAACCACACCCACTTCGTAGCGGTCCTGTAGATTTTCACCCACACCCGGTAAGTCAACGATTGGATCAATACCATGGTCTCGAAGCTCATGCGCAGGACCCACTCCGGAAAGCTTCAACAGCTGCGGGCTATTAAAGGCGCCTCCAGATAGAATAACCTCCCGGTTGGCCCGCACCTGACGTAGAGTACCCGCGGAGCCGCCTTCATCATAATAAGGATCTGCTTTATACAAACTCGCGCCGTCCAGAAACTCCACGCCAACCGCCGTATTGCCCTCAAACAGCACACGTGTCGCCAAGGCATTAGTGCGAATATGCAGCAGGCTGGGATAAATAGCCTGAGTATCCAGCAAATGCTCACGGACACCACTGCGTCTACTCCGACTATCCGCAGCCATCGGTGTAATGAACGGCCCCTCCTGTCCACTGGCAACATCCCAGTGGTTGATATCCAAGTTCAGCTTGCCTTTAATAATCTGTTCAATCGCCCCCTCCAAACCGTATTTGGCCAGTGACGCTTTGACGATTTTTAAAATGGTCGGATCTTCCAACAACAAAGCCGGGTTACCGCGATTTGTGGGCAACCAACCATCAAACCCATGACGTGAAGGGTTCGAAAAGATCGGACGAGACACATACTCACAGCGCTCAATGCGCTGGAAATAGCGCCGCATATTCCAGCTTTCCCAGGAGCTGTCACCAGTACTTTCCGCAATACGATCGAAATCATTGTTGTGGGGGTAGACAGTGATCAACGCATGGTGGGTAGTGCAACCACCAATCGTAGCGGCCCGAGGGTAAAGAATCCCCTTCCCTGCCACATACTTACTATCCAACTTTTGTTGATTGAGATCCGCATAGTGCTTAACAAAAAAATCCCAGCTTAACTTACGATCCTCTGATGCAAAAGGGTGCCAAGCAGGGATATTGTGTGTATCGTCGCTGGAATCATTGGCTCCCGCCTCGAGAACCAGCACTGAGAATCCTGCCCTGGCCAAGTTTGCCGCAAGTGGGCCGCCACCCGCCCCCGAGCCAACAATCACATAGTCGTAAACATCATGGAATTCGTTAGCGCTACCGGAAACCGCTGCACTTAACCCTGTGGTTGCAGCCCCCGCAGCCAAGCCAACCTGAAGTGCGCGTTTGGTAAAAGTTCGCCGAGTAACGCCTTCTTCACAATTTTTTTTATCGGGTGTTTTTTTACTATCCATACTGGTTATTCACTTTAATTTTTTGAGGATCGCATAACGTCCTATGGGTGTTTAAACAGTAAAACCTAAATGAGCCAACCACGCCCGAGCCTTAAAAAGGCTCTCAGCCAGCGTAACGCTGAAGCTTACTAAAGCAATCCCATAAATCCCTTTTCCGGACAGACCTCTCAAAAACAACGCAAAGAAAAACCTAAATCACTTCACTCAAATTCAAAATTGACGCAAGTCAATTTAGAAATAGTACGCCATAGAAGAAATCTTAAAAGCTAACCATTAATCCATTTCGCCAAACCAACTAAAGAAACTGACTTTGCAGGCACCAACCGTAAATGACCTGCCAGCAAGATTATTTATGCGTCAGACTCTAACATTGAAAACATATGACACCATTCGACCCACCTCCTTAAGCAAGCAGCCACCCAACAGGCATGTGGAATATTTTTGATTAACACCTCCCGTTAACTTAATAGCGGTTACCAAAAGCGACGAAAAATTTAACAATGTGAAATTTTGACTCGGAGATCTTCGAATTTTCTACAATAAAACAACCCAACGATCGTACTTGTTGCGTTACATGCCAGGACATAGTTATCATTTCTCTCAACAAAAAAAGAAATATAAAAAACCTAGCCACCCTAACAAATGAGCTCCCGCACCTTGGTATACCAAACACCAACTTACAGGTGGGCACCAAAAGGCATAGCCGCTTCCAAGGAGAATTCTATGCCACTCGATAGAAGTGACATTTCCAGCAACGCTTTCCCCGAACCTTCTCCCACAACCAATCGTGGGCCTTTCGTTTTAATACGATTTATTAAAGAGGCGGAAACGAGAAAAACACACCCCGCACAGAAGATAAAAAAACTAGCGAATCAAAAAAATTGTAAAACGCTCCCAACAAACTAAAAAAAATTCGACATAAGGTAGCATGCGAGGTCCTCGCCCTTTGTGAACATCACATCTAGATTGTTAATCTAGAACATTTTTTAAGAAAAATTTCAGTCGCTCGATATAGACAAGGAGAACAAACCATGCCCAACATTGTCCGGAATCGTACTGTCGCCACCAGCAGCAATGACATGCTGGCTGATTTAAGCGCCGCTCTGGGAGTCACTCAAGCCAATATGCGCTGCATTGGCGTGATGATACAAGCAGGAAAAACTCTAACGTCATTAAGCAACATAAAGAAGACGATCGGAGGCGGGCACGTTTCACCATTTGTAGTGAACGCAAATGGCCTACAGAGCTGGGATGAAGTTTGTGATAGTAGTTGGCAAACCTGGGCGCAAAACTCGGCAACAGGTCAAACTCACAACACAGTCAATGATGTTATGTTCTACCCAAGCTCAGCCAACGACATCACAATTTACGTTCATCCTGCAACAGATACCGAGGTAGCCACCGTCGTTAACAGAGCTCAACAACTATTGAATGCCACCAGTCTGGTTTACAATCACAAGCCAACACTAACCTCCAACTTCCCAACTTCCGGAGATTGCGTCACAAAGAGCGCCTGGGTAATGGAAGCATTTTCCTACTCCAAACCCATGCAAGGCGCAGTGACGCCATGGGGACAAGCCGTTATCTATGAAGCCTATACATCTCCGGTGAACTTCATGAGTAGCTGGGTTAAAATTAAAAACAAAGGCTGCAAACTTGGAGTAATGGGAATATAGTCAGCGCAAGTTAAGCGCAACAATCTGAAGACCTATCCCCAGTGACCCGACAATGAATATGCTGAATAGCAATCTTCATTGTCGGGATACCAACGTCCACACGAACGCAGATCATCCAGTGCTATAGTTATCTCACCGATAGCACAACGCTAATCCACTACCGGAGTTACCTGCAATGATCTACTTATTCATGCACGCCAAATTGAAAGACTTTGATAAGTGGAAAACGATTCTCACAGATTTTATGCCTACCCTCGAAGAAATGGGAGCCACCGATACATCCATTTATCGGGATGTGGACAATACGAGTGATATTACCGTTATTCACAAATTTCCCTCAAAAGAGAAAGCGGAGGCATTCGTTAACAGCCCTGCGCTACATAAATCCCGGAAAAAAGCTGAGGTGGTTGGTACGCCTGAGATTTGATATACTGAAAAATTATAAACACATTAATCTTTCACAAAGGACTCCAAAATTAATGGGCCCCACATCAGCAGGGAAAAACCCTACTTAACCCTCACCTAAATATTATTTTACACACTTAAGTCAAGCAGCTCGCAGAGCAAGCTCAGATCTGAGTTTTTTTCTCTCTGCTCGCTCGACCTATTCTGGTCAGCCGTGGGACGCCTCTATTTATGGGTAACCCCCGAAAAATCCCTGAGCACTGGGTATGGAAAAGTCATTGACTGACAGCTTTAAAACTCAGAACATAATTTTCAATTACAGATTCTCAGAAGCTCCCTGAAAAGAACAGAATGAAATGACTTGCTCGTCACGCCAACTGATAACTATAGCATTCCCCACCGATCTTGATAGATCCACCTGAGACCCTTCGCTAATCCAACCGGGAATGTTGAGTAATGATCAGCCCCGCTTACTATTTCATCTTCAAGATGAAAATCTTGTAATTTTCTCGACCTTAAACGCGCAACAAACTTCCTATGCCCGCTGACCATATCATTTCGCACCCTGTCATTCTCAGTAGTTTCCAGAGCACCCGTCGCTAAATATACATTAGCATTCAGGGAAGTGTGCGTTCTTGAGTACGCTTCCTCAAGGTCAAAAATTATTTCATTTTTATACCAAAGCGATGGACTTGTTAGGATATAGCTGGAAAATAATTCAGGCTTGGTCAATAATACCCAGGCACCAAAAGACCCCCCAAGAGATTGACCCACCAAGATTCTTCTAGAGGAGCTGGCCCGATAGTTCTCCTCAACAAACGGAATAACTTCATCCTCAATAAACCTCAAATACTCTGGCGCACCTCCAGTTTTATAGCGCTTCCAACTTGGATCCAAAACAGGAGTGAGGTCTCGAACCCGGCTAAATTGACCATTTTCGCCATGGGCAAAAGCGATACCAACCATTATCGACTTATCCATACTTTTCAAGTGTGCAATGCCAGCAGCCACCTTAAAAGTATAGGGCCCGTCATTAAGGTATAGTACAGGATATATTTTCCCTGTATTTTTCCTCTCGGAGTACCCTGATGGGGTTTTAATGTATATATCATATTTACGCCCCAGTATTTTTGACTGAATTGTAAATATTTTACCCCCCTCTATTTCAAAATTTTTCGATTCCCGAACCACAACCTCTTCAGCCGCGACCTGAAAATATGAAAAGAAAATTACCACCGTGAACACAAACCTAAACATACAACCTCTACCTTTATTAATCTTAAAATAATGCTTATCCGTCCTGACGCATTAAATTGAGGAAAACCACACAAAGGAATCCTACAAAAACACTCAGAAACTAGATAGCCCCGAAATCTAAGAGGAACAGCTAATGACTGGCTTAATCGAGAGATTGCTCGGCTCACACTGACCTAGCGATACCCTCCCTAGAACAGCGACTACCTATAAACACTCAAATCATTATTAACATGATCGATATGCTTATAAAAAACCTCCAGTGCTTTTCCCGTTAAATTATTTGAAGCTGGAAGATCCAATCCAAGAGGATCTATTGCCTTACCATTTTTATGAACTTCATAGTGCAGATGCCGACCCTGAACTCTACCCGTAGCACCCAAGAAGCCTATCACCTGCCCTTGCTCCACTGTTACACCCGATTTAATGCCTTTAGCATAACCCTTCAGGTGCGCATAAACAGTTTGAATACCTGATCTATGACCAATTCGGATATAATTCCCAAAACTACCAAAGTAAGAAGCCCTCTCTACTATTCCATCTCCAGCGGCCAGTATGGGAGTCCCCAATGGCGCACCGAAATCTAATCCATTATGCATTCTGGTATACCCCAGAACGGGATGTTTACGCCTACCATAATAGGAAGATAACCGTGCATTCTCTAGTGGAGTTTTCATTAGAAAGCTCCTCGAACTTTTCCCATCAGGGTGGTAGTAATCAACGCTTCCAGACTTTTCATCTTGATATCGGTAAAGTGTCACTATGCTATTTGCCAATGCCAATTCCGCAAACTTGATGGAATGAAAAATTTCACTGCCATCTATGTCGTCCCGCACCGTGTTATAGAACACAGTGAATTGATCACCAGAGAGAATCTCACGTTGAAAATCTATTTCATAACTTAGAATCTCATTCAACTTTGCTAAAGCTGCATGAGATAAACCAAGCCTTAGCCCGGTATTATAGAAACTCCCGGCAATCTCACCTTCAACATAATGGCTCTGCAAGGTGGTTGAATTCTTATACTTTACAGCGAAAAACCCCTGATCGTCCCTCTTAACCTCAAGTCTCTCTGCAAATCCCAAGCTTACACGAATACTCTGAAACCGTGATCGCCCATCAAATACCAAGCGAAATCTCTCCCCAACCGCTAGAGTATTCACATCGAGGTACTTTGATAAGATCCGCACAACTATAATAGCATCCTCACGCACGATCATATTTTCAGCCAGCAAGGATAGTAGGCCTTGATTTTTAGAAAGAAAAACATCCTTTTCCAAATCAACCGCATTCACTGTGGCAACAGCAGTAGCTTGTGATTTTAAAGTATCAATAGCCCCTTCAACTAACATTAAAGGAGTTTGATCTGACTCAAAAGATAAAACTTTTGATAAAACACCAGTGTTAAACTTATAAATATCTGCACTCTGGGAAGGAGCTTTCGCCTCCACCAACTTTAGCGACAGAAAAATCCCTAGTAAGATGGCAATAAACTTACGAATCTTTCCTCCATAGACCATTGAATACTGACAGGGAGTCTGCGCATTTAGTACAGATTTAGATTGCAGGTTCTCCATACATCAACCAAACCACAGGGACAATAAATGCTCAGGATTGGCTCGCTCACCATGCTCTATTAATTCAAAGTGAAGGTGAGGACCGGTTACCTTTCCAGAAACACCAACCGTTCCAATTTTCTGACCCGCTTTTACCTTTTGCCCAACCTCTACCTCCCTAGAATCTAAGTGTGAATAAAGTGTCTGGGAGTTATCTCCATGATCAATAATAATAATTTTTCCGTAATTCTTATGCTTATAGTGATCGGTTGAAACAACAATAACGCCACCAGCAGGTGCCACTATCACCGTCCCCAGCGCTGCTACGAAATCGGTACCTCGATGCGGATTTTTTCTAATGGAGCTCAAATCACCAAATTGGCTGCTTACACGGGCATTCTGAATCGGCACTATCCAACCCCCTCCATCAGGACTAGCTGCCGACAAACCAGGATTAACTAAAACTCCACCAACAGTAAAAAGCAAAGTAAAGAAGATAAGTGATACCCTTAACACTCCCAGCTTCAACTTCTCAGGGGGCGTACCTCCATGTGAAGCATCCATAATATTTATCATTCTTCTTTTAAAGAAAGAGACCTGGCTGACTGTATCAAATGTTGAAAAAGCGACACCCCCTTTATAGCTAGCAGTCTCCGCGCACTGTCGTAGCGTACGCAACATTGCCCGAGCATATATTTTTCCACTCCCAGAAGCAGAGCGCCTCAACACTTGCCGATCGCAGCTAAGCTCAACAGCCCACAGAAATTGCTCTTTAAACCACCGAATAAACGGAGCAAACCACAAAAAACAACCCAATATATGAACAGACATGATCAATATCGGGTCACGCCTTTTGATGTGGGTTAGCTCATGCTCAATGACTAGCGATTTCTCTCGGGCATCCATCGACATTAAATAGCTTGGCAAAACGAGTTTTAGATTAATTAAACCAAAGACAAATGGCGAGCATTTAGCTTTGGTAAAAATCACCTCAATATTATTTTTAGCCAGGTAATCATATTGTGACCTGCACAGTAGGTCGCCAACAACCTGCTTATTAAAAACAACTTCACCAGATATCCCCAGCTCATTCGCCAGTCTATACTGCTTTCGAAGCATCAATAGCAGACTTAAAAATACCCCACCAACATATAAAATCATCCAGCAAGCTGCGAAAGTATCGACACTGTTCAGCGTTAGTGTCCTATTTTCCGCTACAGGACTTTCGTTCTGGTTCGGGTCTGGAACTGCAGCAGGTAATACCAGATCATAGCTTAACTCAGGAATAAGGCGCGCCGCTGAAAGATCTAACCATTGTGCAAGGAAAAATGGCAAGCTAATTACACATAAAGCGCACAGCCAGAAGCTCCGCCAATAATGAATAACCCTTAGCTTGGCGCCAGTTAAAGAAATAAAACTACGCACGCAAATATAGATGAAACAGACCCACAAAAGGGTAAAAATAGATACAATTAGAAGGTTGAGTGCATAGGGGGATAGAGAAGATATTATTTCCAGCATATTAACTCACAACCTCCATTTTAATCTTCATCTGGCCAGCTATTTAACATTTCTTGTAACTCTTCTAATTCCCTCTCATCCATTAACTTGCTATTAGCAAACATGGCGATAGGAAGAGGACCATCCAACTCAAGAACCCGCGTCGCAAAGTCGGTAGCATATTTGGCAAGTGTCTCGACCTTATCGAGGGCAGCTTTATAAACTTGGATACCGTGCACCTCTGACTGTATTACCAGCGACTTATCACGCATTCTGTCTAGCGTTTTCCGGGTCGAGGAATAAGACCATTGGAGTTCAAACTTCACCTTTTCATGTATTTCTCGAGCACTTAGTGGGCTTTGCTTCCAAAGTGCTTTCAGCAAGGAGAGTTCTGAGGGAGAGGGTTTGGTTTCTTTCATTGATTTTCTTCTTATGACTCAAGACGCACAATCGCTACACAATGCACAAGTATGCGACAAGTGTCGCAGCCGGTCAAATTGTATGTTTCAGCAAGTATCGACCTGAGACTTGATCATTTTTCAACCAGAAGCTAACAGCTGCAATAGAGCAACACACACCAAAAGACTTATAAGCTACAAACTTTTGGAGGACATCGGGGTAGCCATAGAAGTGATTACGATGAAAGGATAAAGAGGCATAGAGGAAGCTAGCTATGTAACAAGCACTTTCAGAGATGAAACGGGCATATCCTGGTAGCTATCTTACCTATTTCCTACTGGGTATAGAGCTCAGCCCAACCAAGACACCAGGGCAACTTGTAGCAGCCAACTTTTTTGACCACCGAACTTTGAGCATTCCATTATTTTTCTTACGCCATATTGGGTGGCAACCCAACATTGTTTTGGTGAGGCCTTATTTGGCTGTAGTAACCTATGATGTAACTGGCGTTTCCCTGTTGTGCCGAGGGGAATAATTTGTAGCCGATTTCCAGCACCCACTCTGTTTTTAAACTTCTGAATACGCAATTGATCGGCCGTGATAGCAGCGCCCTCTGGAGCTTTACCAGCTCGTTCCGCTCGCAACTTGCGGACCCATGACGCCATGGTGGATTTACTAACCCCCATGCCTTCACAAGCCTCTTTCAGCATGTCATTCTGATCAACTGCAAATTGCGCTGCCTCAAGCCGGAACTTGGAGCAAATCGTTTCTTTGATGACTTGGTCATTATTTCACCTGATCTCGCTGAGCACGACGATATCACTCAAAGTCAGCCGGCCAACTTCAGAGGGTAGGATCAAACCGACCCCTGCAAACTCAAACATACATTGCCTACTGTACTGAAAGCGCTCAGCTGCAGATGCTGTTATGTCGGTACGAGTAGGTAATCACACCTAGCTTGACTTCGCGAAGAAAGGAAAAGTTGACCACCACCGGAATAATAAAAGCCCCCAAAATATCTCAGATGCATATAACTGAATAGAGGCAACAGAACAGTCGGCTATTCGCAAAATTGCTCGCATAAGTGACTTACTAAAAATCAGACAGCCTCCAGCAGTTTATTATTTTTTTCAAACAGGCATTAACTCGCGCTCACCCAAATAACCTATACCCCAATAGTTTTATAGTAGGAAGATTCAAAAACCTCCAAATCACTACACCTCCTTTACAATTCGCGGCGAATAACTCACACAGATTTTCTCAAATGAATTGAAGAGATAAAAATTCCCACTCTACCCTATGAGAAATATTAGATATGAATGTTTGACAGACCTAGTCCGATGGATAATTTTAGCACTCAAGAAATACCAAGCTTAGCTTAATTTTCCAAACCATTAATAAGCAGGTAAAATGAAGTGCAGCGATCAACAACATCCTACAACTCGCCTATCAGACTACTTAAAACACCCTCATCATAGACATTAATTATATCCACCACAAAAAAAAGTTCATTCGACCGAATTGATCTTTTATAATAACTATTTTCTTCGCCCAAAATAATATTTTTGGAATTTCGCAAAAGGTTTTTAACGCTTCCTTTAAAAAAACGCCACTCAGTATCCAGCCTTAAGTCATTCATTGCCTCCAAAGCAAACACCTTTTCTTTTTGCTTGTAAAGGGACAATGGGTGGGAGTAAACACTATCGAAATATATTTCACTCCCAAAGTTAGGCGGGAGCGAAATAGCCCCACCTTCTTTACCGTAGGGAAAGTAATCATTTAGAGAAAAATGATTTGAATACAAGTATAGATGCCCAGCCCGGATATCAGCCTTTTTTATTGCCTCAAATAATGCAACCGATGAAAATTTATGATCATCATGACTATCTAAAAGCGGGTATGGTGCAACTATTAGATCTGGCTTTATCGCCAGCAATAAGTACCGAAGATTTTCTACTAGAGAGTTCCAGTCCGCCCCCCCAGACAACCCAGCGCTAAGACTCGAAACATTCATCTTTCTGTAAGTGTTTATATCCGAACTATTTGTGAAAATCGCACTTACCGGCCTGGCTTTATTTTTAAACATTCTCCTTATTGTACCGTCAAAAAAACCAAGGTTTATAGCTTGCTCTGGTTTTACGCCACCCAGCA
The DNA here is from genome assembly GCF_041447225.1 of Microbulbifer echini. Lineage (NCBI taxonomy): Bacteria > Pseudomonadati > Pseudomonadota > Gammaproteobacteria > Cellvibrionales > Microbulbiferaceae > Microbulbifer > Microbulbifer echini. Next base: position 50,215 of record NZ_JBGMEL010000017.1, read on the forward strand.
ATGGCACCGCAATACTGTTCCAGGTTCTTATCTCTCCTTTTTTTAAATAATGCTGCGCCTTATTTTCATATATTTCATCATACTTATACTCCCCAGCATCTCCTGCAGAAACCGTAACAATGTATGAGTTTTTATTATCGCTATACAACCCGTAAGCTGCTATTTCGGCATCATCAGGATGAGGCGCAAGAACAAATATCTTGAGGTTTTTTATATCAGGATTTTTGAAATCTATCAGCCGCACCGATTGATCATTAATTGAAGTATGTTTTCCATCCAAACTCACCTCCTCTCCCCCACCATAAGACAGAGAGCTAATATTGATATATCGAATCCCTTTTGCACCATGCTCAAAATACTGAGTAATAGTTGAATCTCCAATGCCAACCTCTACGCCAGGCTGGAGATACTCACCCATAAATGTCGTATTAACATTTAACTCGAGAAAGGTTGATCGATTTACATCATCCCTTTTAGGCAACGTGAACTTACCGCCCCTCAAAGCAAGATGAGTTACTGTTGCATTTGTATTATCAAATAGATACTCATAGTTCCTATCCACTTCGTAAGGATATATGGAAAAACGCTTTTCGGCGACAGCAAACACTACCGCAATTAATATAACGACAAAAACCTTAACTGACGGAATATTAATTTTTAACATCACACACTACTCCTTCCGGCGTATAGCAAAGGAGTGGGGATGCACCACCAAAACTTCGCCATTATTCCCCTACGTGAAAAAGGAGTATTTAGCAATAGAAAATAAACCAACCTTCACGCAGAGTGCCCTGCTGCACTTGGCAAATATCAGAGTAGCACATGAAAATTCAGAATTTATATAGCCTAAACACCTAGAGAAAAATCGACCCAGAAATAATATGAGCCACCTTACACAGGCCCAGCCAGACGCTATTCTTTAACAACAAATACCACTCCCTCTCACCTTATCTTCGTTGTTATTTTTACTTACCTTTTTGTTAATCTTGCAATAGCATCATTGACTGCTTAGGGAAAGAGAATATATGGGCTACACACTAAATACAGACAACAAACACACCCCCAGTTTTCACGAAAGTAATAATTTTTTATAGTCCCGCATTAAATTATCGATAACAACTTCCAACTTTTCCATGAAACCACTAGGGTTAACTAAAGCGCCTAACTCGCTTGCCATTAAAATAGGCAAATAGGCAAATAGGCAAATAGGCAAATAGGCAAATAGGCATTTTTTTACTCAAGAGAGGTATGTTCGCTATAAACAACGACAAATTCTCGCCCCCACTACCTCTTACAGGGCCACATAAAGACCGAAGAACGTTCAGCGAGTGCCATCAGAAAGGATTCCTGAACTGGATCTACTTCGGCTTTTTCGGCGTATACCTTTACATTGCGCTCGCTATTATCATGCTGGTTTTGGCGTAGCCCCATTCATTTTAAGAACCACCACAGCATTCATGAGAACTCACTACATGGTAGCCGGGTAGACAGTTACCAACTCGTCGAGGTGTCTGAGGACCCTATAGAATTACGCACCCACACGCCTGGATTCCATAACTTTTCCCACGGTATTTGACCTCATCAATCTCCATCCTCTGGTGGGCTGTATGTAGCTGGTTGTCAACATGGCTGGCATTAGATTGGAGGGGTGCGGTTGCACGCCAGTGTACGATTCATTGAAGTTTACCCCGGTGTAAACCACTCACAACACCTTCGTAGCAATGGATCTATTTTATCAACGGATGGAAGTGCTTTTAGTTCGTCCAGCTCTGAGCCAGCGATGGCGCAGCCTGCCGTGCTTAGAAGGGGGTTTTTAGTTGAGAATGACGATCACTCAAAGAATTTTACTAAGGTCCTCGCGCCAGGTATCGCGTGCTTTATCCATCGCTTCCTCCAGGGTCATAGACCAGGTTGATACGGCCCCCTGCTTGAGCGCCAACTCTTTCTCACTCAACGATAAGAGCATGCTCATCAACTTTTAGGGCCAGGGCAGCAGAGGGGATAATTTTTCTGCGATCACTCTTAGGGTTGGGTGTTGCCTCACTATAAGTAGCGGCCTTGGCTCGCAGTTGCTGTACATCCAGGGCGTGAACCTGACGATCATTACTTGTATTGCGTCGTGTTCAGACGGGTGCTTGTACATTACAAACACCATAGCCAAGATGCTAATTCGCGTTGATCACACTAGATGGCGATTCATCGGTGTTTCAGTTAGATCCTTTATTCTTCTGATCTACGGCTATAGGAGTGTTCGCCACTCCATGGAGTAGAAATTGTACCGAGTGCTCTATCCACTTTTCCCCATTACTCTCATCAGGCATAAAGGCGAACACCTTTTTGAGGGGATCGCCAGTGACGAACGGGAAAGCAATTAGGCTAATAAAGGAAATGGGCATCAGATTAGTATCAAGGTCTTGGCGCAGATGACCGCTAGACTGGAGCACATCTAACAGCTCACGCAGCTTCGGTCCCAGCTCAGAAGCCAGCCTGCGGGTAAATAGGTCGCGCATTTGGCCAGGTTTAGCTGCCACCTCGCTCACAATCAAACGAGGTATCCAGGGCTCTCGAATATAGAGACGAATAATTCGGGCCATAGCCTCTTTTAACATCTCAACAGAAGGCTCTTTGCCGCCCAGCCCCGTATTGAGGAATTCGGGGCCGTACAGCATAAACTGGCTGCGCATCACCTCAATAATAAGCGCTTCTTTTCCGCCAAAGTGATAGCTAATCATGGCGGAATTCACCCCCGCTCCCAGGGCGATCTCGCGGATAGATATGTCTCGAACACTCTTATCACGAAGGAGTACATAAGTGGACTGCATCAGGGCCTCACGCACCTGCATTTCACGTTTTGGGTCCTTTGGCCGTCCGCGGCCACGGCCGCAGCTGGGTGTAGTTACGGTCACCCTGATCCCCTATTTAGTTAATTGCTCGATTAATTAAATAGCAATAAGACCCGCCTCTCAATAGGAAAAATAGACTTAATGGTCAAAATTGAGAGGGTATTCTTGCTCAGCAGGCTTTAATAAGCGCTATCCAGATGCCCGAGGGTTGTGAATATGGGGCTTAGTGAAAGCCAAGCCGCAATCTCCACGAAGAGGAAAAAGGCTCCCGAAGGAGCCCTTTTCCTCAAGCCAGAAAGTGAATTAGAGCGCTTTAAATCTAGCGGTAAAGTGCCGCAGTACCGGTGGTTCATACTCAAAGGTCAAACCTTTTAACTCGTGCGCTCGATTTTGTAATTCAATAATAGCGTCGGCAATATAGTCCATATGATCATTGGTGTAGACACGCCTCGGTATCGTCAGCCGCATTAATTCCAGATCGGCCTTTTTTTGCTCACCGGTTTCCGGATCCCGCCCCAACAATAAGGAACCGATTTCCACCGCACGGATTCCCGCCTCCAAATACAGAGCGTTAGTCAATACCTGTGCGGGAAACTGCTCTGGAGGGATATGCGGCAGAATCTTCGCGGCATCTACAAACACCGCATGACCACCTGTCGGATACTGAATAGGCACCCCCCCCTCGCGTAAACGCTCACCGAGGTAGGCTACCTGACTGATGCGATAATGTAGGAAGTTTTCATCGGCAGCTTCATAAAGGCCCCGCGCCAATGCCTCCATATCGCGACCCGCCATGCCACCATAGGTTACGAAGCCTTCCATAGGCACACAAAGGGTGCGCACAGCCTGAAACAGCTCCTCATGATCGCGAATGCAGCAGAGGCCGCCAATATTTACCATTGGGTCTTTTTTGGCAGACATGGTCAGCATATCGCCGTACTGATACATCTCGCGGATAATATCCAGGATCGACTTATCCTGATAACCGTCTTCGCGCTGCTTAATAAAGTAAGCATTCTCACAATAGCGCGCCGAATCGATAACCACCGGGATATCGTTCTTGGTAGCGATCTCATACACCGCGCGCATATTGGCCATAGAGACCGGCTGCCCACCAGAGCTATTGCAAGTTATCGTGGTGATAATCGCGCAAATATTGTTCGCTCCATGTTCTTCAATGGTCTGGACTAACCTGTCCAAGTCAAAATTACCTTTCCAGTCATAAGCCATCGAGGTATCAAACGCGCGCTCATCCACCACATTGATCGCCTTACCCCCGTTCAGCTCGATATGGCCCGCAGTGGTATCGAAGTGATAGTTGGAAATAAATACCGGCGTAGTACCGCCACGCACTTGGCGCATACGCTCTATCAAGGCGGGGAACAGGATTTGCTCAGCGCCACGCCCCTGGTGCGCGGGAACGGTTAATTTATAACCAAAAAAATGCTCTACCGCATTACAGAGATTGTAGTAGTTGCGACTTCCCGCATAGGACTCATCCCCCAACATCAAACCAGCCCACTGGTTATCGCTCATAGCGCCAGTACCGGAATCGGTCAGCAGGTCGATATAAACATCATCACTACGCAGCAAGAAAGGGTTCAAACCGGCTTCCGCCAAGGCGACTTCCCGATCGGCCAGGGTTGTCATTTTGATCGGTTCAACCATCTTGATACGGAATGGCTCAGGAATACGCTTCATCATTATTTTCCTTATAAATCCCGACAGCGAGAACTGAGCTTTAGAGCTCGGTCACACTGCATGCTGTTTTAACACAGGTATAGTACAGATGAAGAGATCAATAGGCGAATGGAGAGACGGCCTGGACAAGAGCCACCCTACCCAGCATCGGCAGGCATATCATCAAGCAGCGATTTAATAGAACGCTCCTTGAATGAATTATTTTTAAGTTATTTGGCTCTATTATTGGTTGCATCTCACCTTTGAGGATTTCTTATTGATATGTGATTTCTCTTGGAGCACCAAGTTAATCGGAACTGCATTACCTACTAGTAGAAATTTCTTGGTGCAAATAATTTAGAATTTTAACAGTAGATCTATATGTTTTTTAAACACGCCGTTACAGCAACAACAATCTCCGCAGTTCTTTTAGCCTTTGAGACACACGCCAAAACTTTCAAGTACGAAACTCAAAAGCTCGACTCGTCTAACACTGACATACAATATCCTGGCCTCGACTTAAATGGGGCCAGCTACGCGACATAAACCGTTGATCGAACTTATTCCTCAGCCCCCGCGATTATAACCACGCTAGAGGTAAGCTTCCCAAACAAACCAAAACTCGTGGCAAGGAACTTCAACGCCCGTGATGGCTTACACCAGGCTATAGTTGGCAACACCTGAGTATATCGCCAGCTCTATATCGTAATTCACGAATCTGACCTTTAAAATTCAAATGATCAAGCAATACACTCTGGCGACTATGCATCCGAAGCTAACAGCTTTATTGGTACGGGGCAGCCATTATTTCATTCCTGGGGGCACCCGACTGATGTAACTCCAAGCAAAGCAACCGATATTAAAATGCTAACTGTCGATGGAAGCAAACTTAGATTATCACTCAGCAATAAGCTTACTGAAAACTCTAACGCTGCAGATGCAACTGTTAATGATCCTTTATGGTTTAGAAATGGGGAGGCAAAATTGTATGTCCCGATCTCTGTACTCAGCAATAAAGCTAAATTCACTGAGCTACACAAACTCAATATATCCACAACTTCCGACCCCAAGGGAATTAGCCCTCAATAGAGGAGGCAATCGCTGCCGCTATAAGCAAGCCCACGGATGACTGAAGTGCGGCCTATATAGACAAGAGTGTCTACAAAAATGCTACCCAAGTACACTGCACGGATTGAGAGCAAGCTGAAACGCCAATGGAGCCCAAAGAAAATTTCCGACTAACTAGAGCAGAAAAAAACCTGTCAATCTGCCATGAAACCATTTACCGGTATGCCTGGGCTGAAAAGCAGCGTGGCGGGGCCCTGTATGAGAACCTGCGGAGAAGCGATAGGCCCTACGACAAACCAGCGAATGGAAAGTCACCATCAAGAACACTATCAAAAGCGACCAGCGACCAGCGACCAGCGACCAGCGACCAGCGACCAGCGACCAGCGACCACAAATTGTGATGATAAATTCCGCATCGGAGACTGGGAAATTGATACTGTTCTAGGTAAAAGTCATAGTGATGCACTGGACAATACTGTAGATCGCAAGAGCAAACTCACTCTCTCAGCAGGCTGAGCGCAAAACCGTAGAATTGCTCACCGAGGCTACCATTGCACTATTTGAGTCGTATAAACAATTAGTGCGCATCTGTATGCCTCTTGGGAGAGAAGTCTAAAAAAGAACACTAATGACTTGCTGAGCTAGTACTTTCCGCTAAATACGGAGTTCAAGTTTGTGAGCCAAACAAATGTCGAAGCGGCTGTTGAACGTTTAAATAATCACCCCAGAAAAACGTTGGGTTATAAAACTCCCAGGCAGAATTTAGGTGAAAATACGGCTGCCGCAGCAGCCTAAAGGGTGATACACTTCAGAGTCGAATGCAAGACCCCATGATATACGAGCCTTACCTTAGATTTCCTATGATAAAATTAATTAAAATCATGGTTCAGGGCATCATCAAATGACATAGGCTTAGTCTTGCTCTTAGCCATAAAGCGATTCATCCTCGCAGAATACGTTGACTTACACCTATCTGAGGACTCCAGATCACGACCCTTAATTTCATTTGCTATAGCCCAATGCCACTCAGAGTGATATTTAAAAGTTTTATCCGCTAACTCTGTGCATAATTCCCAATCACTAAATCGCTCAACCCTACGGTCTGGCTCACCAAGAAAAAGTGTACAACCAGAAAATAAGATTGAGACCGATATGACCGATATTTTTAAAGCTCTCATATTCTATAAATCCAAAAAATACTTCACAAGCGGAGCTTACGATATCCTACGCTAGACAGGACGTCCCTAACTTATCAAGTTACAAGCCCCACTTAATTGAATGTAGAAACCTGTTAACACTGATGCTTATTTAAGCTACTCGGCAGATAAATAACTAATCCATGCAAAGGCTAACATATTGTTAAAATAGAATCAGCCTTACCTATCTGAAAGATCAGAAAACCTACCCAGCTGTTCAATTTTTCTACAAAGCCATGAGTTCGCGGGGACCATATCATAAGGTCCAGCCTATGAGCACCCAAGTGTCAGACCAACGCTGAGAAAAAATGTACAGCTCGCTTTTTTGGAGGGGCAATTTAAATCTCAGGCTTCACTAGATGAAAGAGACCTTGTCACCTGTACGACTTAAGTAGATCTCAACCCCGCTCATACCGATATGAAGAAAACTCCAGAAATTCTAAACTTTTTTTAATTCGACAGCGTATACGCTAAGCAATCCCAGGCAACCAAGCTAAGAACCCTCTGTATATCGCGCGTGATGAGCGTTTAAGTATGGTGAAAGGCCCGTCTTTCAAATTGGACCATTTCAGGGATGCTCTGAAAAATTAACCTTTAGCCTTACATCATGCTTCATGCTTCACACAGCGAAAATGGCTATTTTTAACTCGAAATTTTAATTCGCATGCCCAGCCATCTCCATTTTTACTAGCTTAAATCAGCATTTAACCGATTTAACGCGTTGGCAAATCTGGCCAGCAAAAACAAACATCGAGTGTTTTTCCTAAATCTCAATAACGTACTTTTCCATAGCCAAAGAAATTATTTATATATCGGAATGGATGTTCTACTTTCACCCCACCTGCGTCTTTATTTTTCTACCTTTCGCAACTCAGAAAAATTCGGACGGTGCCTTAAGCGACTTCATTTCTCTGCTATGTACCACTCTATATCTTTAGATTTAAGCCCTCAACTTTCCACTCCCGCGTAACCAGAACCTCCCCAAATGCTCCTTTCTTCACCATGCTGTAGCTTACCCGTCGCAGTACCCTCATGTTGGTTAGCGGCTATTGTGTCGTGGCTATGGATCTGTTGTAGTCAGACTTTACCGGCCGTTTAGGAACTTGTGAGCATTCATACCAGCGCATTCACCTCAACCTTAATCCCCACCGGATCAAAAAATACCAGCGGCCTGAGGTTGCGGCCCGGTACATCCATTTGCCTGCAGGCAATGCCCATTGAATCCAATCGTTCTTTTATCGGCTGAAGATCATCCGTATGGAAAGCCACGTGATCCAGGTAGGGCTTAGCAGGTTGCTTTTCAGAAACCTCGCCTTCCATCAGGTGAACGATTGGTTTGCCGTTGCCGTAGAGCCAAAAACCATTGCTCTTGAAGTTCGGCCGCTCGCCTTCGGTGAGACCAAGGACTTGTATATAAAAATCTCGTACGCGCAACAGCTGATCTCGAGGTGCGGTGATATTGAAGTGGTCCAGTTGCATAACGCTTCCCTGTGCTATTCGTTTTAAAAGCCTAGGCAAGAAATCCCCCACTCTCGGCCCTATGAGGCTTGGATGCCAAATACAAACCTTAAGGGATGTATTCGCGGCGTGTCCCGAGAGCGAGGTATTCTTTGCCTCACTCCCAGCAATATCTGGCTCAATATCGTAATTTGAGCCCGGCTCAACAGGCTACCGGGCGATAATGTAATTAGACAACGCCATTACGCCGCAGCTGATTAATTTGCGCCTCATCTTGCCCCAATAAGTCGCGCAGAACCTCTTCAGTGTGCTCACCCAATACTGGCGGGGCCTGTTGATAATCGAGGGCCGATTCGGAGAAGATCACCGGGTTACGCACGGTTTTTACCTTTCCGGCTTGCGGGTGCTCCTGCTCCACCACCATGCCGCGTGCCTGCACCTGGGGATCGGCAAAAACCTCTTCCAGAGTATTAATTGGCCCACAGGGGACATGGGCATCGCTGAGCTTTTCCAACCACCAGGTGGAATTCTGCTGGCGGGTGGCGTTTTCGATTTGTGGTATCAGTTCATCGCGGGCCATGACACGTGAGGAGTTGCTCGCGTAAGCAGGGTTCTCAGCCAGCGGTTCTATACCAGCGATCTTACAGAAACGCCTGAACTGATCATCGTTGCCCACGGCCAACATAAAGTAGCCGTCTTGAGAAGGTACGGCCTGATAGGGCACAATATTGGGGTGGCCGGTACCCTGGCGCGCAGGGCTTTTACCGGAAGTAAGATAGTTCTGCGCCTGGTTGGCAAGCCAGGCTACCTGGGTATCCAGCAGGGCCAGGTCGATATGCTGCCCCACTCCAGTCTGCTGCCGATGTACCACGGCGGCAAGCACCGAGGAAACGGCATACATGCCCGTCATCAGGTCAGCGACCGCCACCCCCACTTTTTGCGGGCCGGCACCTGGCTGCCCCTCAGGAACACCTGTTACGCTCATCAACCCACCCATACCCTGAATCATGGCATCGTAGCCGGCACGGTTTTTGTAGGGCCCGGTTTGGCCGAAGCCGGTAATGGAGCAATAAATAACTCCGGGGTTAATCGCCTTGATGGAGTCATAATCCAAGCCGTATTTTTTGAGACCTCCCACCTTGTAATTTTCCAGAAGGATGTCGCAACGGGCGGCCATCTTTTTGATCAGGTCCTGGCCAGCTTCGGTGGTAATATCCACAGTAACGGATTTTTTACCGCGATTGGCACTCAGGTAATAGGCGGCATCGGCAGTGTCATTGCCCGCGGCATCTTTGAGGTAGGGAGGCCCCCAGTGGCGGGTGTCATCGCCACGCTCAGGGCGCTCTACTTTGATCACTTCCGCACCAAAATCGGCGAAAACCTGTCCGGCCCAGGGACCTGCGAGAATACGACTGAGATCGAGTACCTTGAGATGCGCGAGTGGTCCTGCCATAACTTCCTCGTTTCGCTAATACGGGGTGTATCCCCGATACATTTTTGCGGCAGACTAACAGATATTACCGAGGGGCGCCCAACTTGGAAGACTGCGGAATTCGCCTTACACTGCTGGTGCAATAAAAATAAGGAGGCATAGCATGGCCGCTATAGAAGCCCAAAAATTCGAGTCTTTCCGCGACTTTTATCCGTTCTACCTGCAAGAGCACCGCAACCGAATCTGCCGCCGATTGCACTTTATTGGCACCAGCCTGGTGTTCGCTACCGTGATCGCCACAATCACCACCGGCAATATGCTGTGGCTTGCCACTACCCCTTTAGCTGGTTACGGCTTCGCCTGGATTGGGCATTTCTTTTTTGAGCACAATCGCCCGGCTACTTTTAAGTACCCCTTTTACAGCTTTCTTGGGGACTTTGTGATGTTTAAGGATATGCTACTGGGGCGTATAGAGCGCTGAATCAGATTATTTCTTCTGCGCCGACAAACCGTATTTGCGCAGTTTGTTGGCGACTGCTGTATGGGAAATCCCCAACTCTTTGGCCAACTCCCTGGTGGAGGCTCGCCCCACCAGTAACTCGCTGAGCAAAGATCGCTCCAGCTGCTCCATCATCTCCCTGTAACTAAGTCCCCTGCCCCAGTCCCGCAAGGACAAACTTTTCTGTGCCGTTAAATCCGGCACGTCCTCAAGAGCAATGGCGCTGGCACTACGGCGCTCACAACTACCTGCAGCAGCCATCAAATAGTCTCGCAGGCCATTAAAGTTTTCTGGCCAGTCCTGCCGCCGGATTAAATCGAGTACCTCCGCACCTATATCCGGCCTTTCCCGCTCAGGAAGCTCTTGCCTAAGCAGTGTTTCGGCAAAGCGCGGCAGCACCGGGCGCATATTGCGCAGGGGCGGCAGCGTCATGCAGAGCGCACTAAATCGCTGAGCAAGGGCCGGCACCAAGGACTGGGGAGCGGTACAAGTGGCCACCAAGCGAATAGAAGAAGGCAGACTTCGCAAGTGACGCAGTACGGCCAGTTGGGCTTCACTCCTTAAAAGGTGTAAGTCGTCCAGGATAAGCGTCCCACTGGCGCGCAAGTGTTTGGGTATTTCCAGTTTTCCGTCTTGCGGCACAATGCGATGGCAGTCCGCACGGGCAGCGGTAGGGGACAAATAGTGCACCGCGCAAGCAAAGGTAGTCTTGCCACTCCCCGCCTCACCGTAAATCAGCAGTGGCGAGCCCAGCTCGGCAAGATCCTGCAACTGCAGGCAACTCTCACGACGCAGATCAAAATCCCATAAAGCCACGGGCCGGGGAAGGCCTGCGATAAACTCACTTTTCTCCCACGGCTGCATACGCAAAACGGCTCCGGCAAGGGGATCCACATCTCCAGGCTTATCCAGAGCGATAGGCGACCAATCTACACGAAAATTTTGCCCACGCACCACCACCGGGAGACCATAACGGGGCACCGCAAAATCTCTCAGTAGTTCGGCCACCTGCATCAGCGGCAGGAAACGCTGTAACTGTAATCCGGGCACGCGGTCCAAGCTGACTCCAAAGGCGCGTGCGGCGGCAACATTTGCCGCGATAACCCGGCCCGCGTGATCAACGCTTAGCACTGGGTCTGTAACATGCTGCAGTAATGTGTCCAGTTCAAAATAGCGCCGCTCCAGGGGCAGCAGGGATATACGCCTGACTCTCTGAACTCCGGGTACACGATAGAGGGACTTTTCAATGGTCTGGTACTGGGTGGCAAGCATCCCTGGCGCCAGCAAATAGACTTTGTCGCCACTGTCACCACCCAGCTCTCCCGAGGTGACATTAATGCGATATTCACCGAATATTTGCATAATTTCATGCAAAATGCCCACACGATTCGTACAGGTTATCTCAACTCTCACCGGCCCACCTGTAAACATTTCTTTACAGAAAGTGTAAAAGGTTTGTGGCAAAGAGCACAATACTTAGCTGCCAAGCCTCCCCTGAAGGCAGGACCCTGACTAAAAATACAGAAGACACATAACAACAAGGATTCAGCGGCACAGCCACAAGCCTCGTCACTAATCGGACTGGTGGGTCGCAGGAGACAAAATTATGAAAAATGAAGCCGCCAAGAAGAGCACCAAGTATGTGGCTCGAGAGCCCAATACTGAAGGTTTTATCGAGTACACCGAGCAGGAACACCAAACCTGGCAGCGCCTGATTGAGCGCCAGCTGGATATTTTGCCGGGGCGTGCCTGCGATGAGTATATGCACGGTCTTGAGCTGCTCGACTTGCCCCGTGATCGCATCCCCCAACTCGAGGAAGTCTCCTCAGTACTGCGCCGGGAGACCGGCTGGGAAGTGGCGCGGGTGCCCGCACTGATCGGCTTCGAAACCTTCTTCGGCCTGCTCGCCGATCGCAAATTTCCGGTTGCCACCTTTATTCGCACCCCTGAGGAGTTCGATTACCTACAAGAGCCGGATATTTTCCATGAGATTTTTGGCCACTGCGCCATGCTGACTAACCCGGCCTTTGCCAATTTCACAGAGAAATACGGGCAGCTGGGCCTCAAGGCCAGCCCCAAAGAACGCGCCTACCTGGCACGGCTCTACTGGTTTACCGTGGAATTCGGCCTACTCAACACCGAGGATGGGTTACGTATCTACGGCGGTGGTATCCTTTCCTCGCCCAAGGAAACCCTGTACGCCTTCAGTAATCAGCCTGAGCGCTTCGACTTTACTGCGATCGATGCCCTGCGAACGCCGTACCGTATCGATATAGTACAGCCGATTTACTATGTGCTGAGCAGTCTACAGCAGCTGCAGGAACTCACCGAAATCGATCTGATGGCCAAGGTGCGCGAGGCCATTCAACTCGGTTTGTTCGAGCCCCGCTTCCCACCAAAGAACGCTGCCTGACGCATTGGCCGGGCGCCACCGTGGCGCCCGGTTCGTCTCTTTGATTGAAACAGTACTACCCTCACCCACCCGCCAGCCCCCGATTCCCTTTTGCACAAAGTGCTCTCATTCACATTGCACTTGGGGAAAATTCCACTACCGGCGCAATTGCCCTGAGCCTATCGTTACGTCAGGTGGTAAAGGAGGAGGCAAACGACCTGCCAGCCTTGTAACCACCCAGAACATCAAATTACCGCCGGGGCAATGCCAGTGATGGCCCGAAAGGATACGCAGGGACACAAGGCCTTTGGTTATGGGAGCGCTGTAGCACTATGTCCTCACTTGACGCGATTGATAGGCACCTGCTCGCTATTCTGCAATCGGACGTCAGCCTTTCGATTGAGGAGCTGGCCGAGCGTGTAGGTCTAACCAAAACTCCTTGCTGGCGCCGGGTACAGAAGTTGGAGAAAAGCGGCATCATCCGCCGCAAAGTCGCACTGCTCAATGCGGAGATACTCGGCTTGCCGGTGTCGGTTTTTGCCCAAGTCAAAACCGACCAACATACGCCGGAATGGGCTGATGCTTTTTCCAAACATGTGGCACAGCTCCCTGAGGTGGTGGATTGTTACCGCATGGCTGGAGATTACGACTACCTTCTCAGGGTGGTTGTGGGCGATATCTCCGCCTATGACCGCTTTTACAAGGAGTTGATCCGGCACGTAGGCATCAGCGATATCATTTCAAACTTTGCCCTGGAGCAAATCAAAAGTACCACTGAGTTACCTATTCCCTCGGAGAATCCGGAGTAATTCCGAGGGGGCCGCATCGCGAAGGGTTTAGCTGTTCGCCCATCTGTGGATAATGATGAGATCTCGCTCACTCTCAAGGATGACCTGTGGCGGACAGCTCTCTATTTCAATCCTTCTTTCTGATTTTTAGCGGCGCGGCAATTGTCGCCACCTTGGCGCTTTTTGGACGCCAACCCTTACTCGTTGCCTATATCGCTCTCGGTGTTTTACTGGGACCGTCGGGGTTGGCGGTGATCGACAACCTGCGCCTACTTTCGGATATGTCCAGCGTGGGGATCATTTTCCTATTGTTTCTCTTAGGGCTGGATATGCAGCCGCAAGCACTGGCCTCTGTGCTGCGCAAAGCCACTTTTGTAGGCATTCTGAGCTGTGCCATTTTTCTCGGAATTGGTTTTTGCATCGGCCAATTATTTGGTTTTACGACTACAGAAAGCTGGATCATCGGTATGGCCCTGATGTTCTCCAGCACGATTATCGGTATCAAACTGCTCCCCACCACGGTATTGCACCACAAGAAACTCGGAGAGTTAATGGTGGGCCTGCTGTTATTCCAGGATTTTGTCGCCATCGTCTGCTTGATGATCCTGCTGAGCGACAGCAGTGGGGATGTGCACCTTGGGCAGATAGCCCTGTCTTTCGGTGCCCTACCACTGTTAGTGGCTTTTGCCTGGGTCGTGGTGAAGTACTTGCTATTGCCGCTGTTTAGCCGTTTCGATCGCTTTCACGAGTATGTATTTTTGATGGCGTTGGGCTGGTGCATGGGTATGGCCGAGCTTGCTGAAACCTTAGGGCTATCGCGGGAGATCGGCGCTTTTATCGCCGGCATTACCCTCGCGGCAAGCCGTATTTCCCAATACATTGCCCTCAACCTGAAACCCCTTCGGGACTTCTTTTTAATCCTGTTTTTCTTTAGCTTGGGCGCCCAGTTTAAACTCGCCATGCTGCCAGAAATTCTGCTGCCGGCGCTGGTGACCGCAGCCGTGGTATTGCTGGCCAAGCCGGTGGTCTTCCGATACCTACTGGGGGGGCACAGTGAGCTCAAATTACTGGCCTGGGATATCGGTTTCCGCCTGGGGCAGATCAGCGAATTCTCCCTGCTGATAGCCCTGCTCGCCTTTGGTCAGAACCTGATCGGGAGCGAGGCCTCTCACTTAATACAAGCCACCGCCATTCTGACCTTTCTGGTTTCCTCTTACATTGTGGTGATGAACTTCCCCAATCCCATTGCCACCAAGGACGAACTGCGCAGGGATTAACTCCGCACAATTGCCGCAGCACACCCAATCAATCGGCCCCTAGTTTCTCTACGGCTCTTTGAATAGAGGGTCCAATTTGGCGTTTGCGCGAGATCACACCGTCAGCAACCAGCATGTCGTCCTTGATGTCTCCACCAAAAGCCGAGACCACGATATGCTTGTCCTCATCATCACCCCAGAGCAAATAAGATTTATTGTCTCGGGTATCGACAATCGCAAAGAACAAGTGATCAACACCACTCTCTTTTTTCTGCGCTTCTATGGCAGATTTAAGTTGATATCGCCGGTTAATCAACTGCTGAGCGGTCAGCGTTTCAGCAACGCCAATGCCGACCTTTTTCCCACCGAACTCGAAATTCTTGTAATCGAGTAAAACGATATCCCTGGCCGACAATCCACCTAAATCAGACTTCGCGAGCAACATGCGCTCTGCAAGCTGATTGATATCAGTTATGCCCGCTCTCTTTGCCAGTTTTTGGGCATAAGCCTTGTCGTATACAGTAGTGGTCGGTGATGTCAGGTTAACCGTATCCGAAAGAATCGCCGCAAGCCCCATACACGCGAGCGGAACCGGTAGCTCAATGCCCAGCTTCTGCGCATGGTCCACCAAGATTGTTGCCGTCGATCCCCAAGGTCTGATTTCAATGGTAATCACATTCGGAATATTGATCGGCGACCCGCCGATCGCGTGATGGTCGATGATGGCTGCGATCGAGTCCGGATCAGTGCCGGGTGGTAACTGTGTGCTCTGATTGAAGTCGACCAACCCCATCGTCATACCAGAGAAATCCTCAATGACCTCAGGCTCGTCGACATCACACTCGTCAATCGCGAAACGAGATTCCGGGTTAAGTGCACCGGGCAGCCCTGGCTTGCCCCCGTAAATAAAGGCCGCGAGCAAGCTTGCAGCAAACGAGTCGGTATCGGGGATTGTATGCCCCGTCCAAACCAGGTTCTCCCGGCCCGCTAACTCCTTGCGCAGAAAATCCGCGGGGACACCGGTGGAGGGGTTATCCTGACCCCGCTCCGTGGCACCGACTTCAACCGAGACTACAGGGAAACTCAAAAGCAAGCTCAGTGACAGGGCTACCGCTGTACCAAGCAAATACAGAAGACCGGCTATGGGACGCTCACCTGATATCGACAAGCTTGAAATTAGAATTTTCATTGTCACCCTCGACAATAACTTGCCAACGGAATCCTTTGAGACTTATTAAAGGCTGCCTAGCCTGTAAGCTAAGTTGATTCTCGATCGAAATAATTGTTGTCACGTCCGACAAAACGACGCTTATACCCAAGATTCGGTCACCAGAGGGTTGATCGTGCTCACTGCCTTTTCTCGGATTGACCACTTATGACGGAAGAAAAACTAACCCACTCTCTAGTTCCGTACTATAGACAACTCCCTAACGCTCATTGAACTGGTTGGTGTGATTCACGTATCCCTTAGCGGTTAATCTTGATCATGCATCTTCCCTGTACAATCTCCATTAGGACACACTGCGCAGGAGAGGCCTGCGCAGTTGACGCCATGAATCAGCAGAAGCACATCATCTTCACGCCCGAACCAATCCGGAGAGGGACTTAGCCGCATTTTTCAAACGCATCAGCAGCCATGGGATATCTTTACCGAGCATCAAATACAGACAGGGCACTAACAACAGCGAAATAGCGGTGGCGGCTAGAATCCCGTAACCGAGGGAGATCGCCATGGGGATCATAAAGCGCGCCTGCACCGAGGTTTCAAAAATCATCGGCATCAAGCCGCAGAATGTGGTCACCGTAGTCAACACGATCGGGCGGAAGCGGCGTGCCGCCGCGCGCTTAATTGCCGTCTCCAGATCAACCCCCTCGCTGCGCAGCCGATTGCTGTATTCAATCATTACCAGAGTGTCATTGATCACCACCCCCGCGAGCGCCACCATACCCAGCAGGCTTACCATACTGAGGCCGTAACCCATGCCCAAATGACCGAGTAAAGCGCCAATTACCCCAAAAGGAATGGCGATCATTACAATAAGCGGCTGAATATAACTTTTCAGCGGAATTGCCAAAAGCAGGTACAGCACGGCCATCGCCAGCAGGAAAGTGAGCCCCAGCGAGGCGAGCCCTTCCCGCTCATCCGCCTGGCGGCCCTCATAGGAAATCGCGAGGCCGGGAAACTCTGCCTGCAACTGCGGCATCACGCTGTTATCCAGGGCATTAATCACCAAGGCCGCCTGGTCGCTGGGCTCCACATTGGCGGTAACCGTAGTTACCCTACGCCCTTCGCGGCGATTAATCTTGGCATAGGCACGCCCTTGATCTATCTCGACAAGATCAAGAAGTGGCAACCACAGACCATTATTCGCGCGGATCATAATATTGTGTACATCGTCCAAGGTGATCCGCTCGCTCTCCGGCAAACGCACCATCACCTTGACCTGATCTCGACCGCGCTGTTGACGCAGTGCCTCGGCCCCATAAAGAGCGGCGCGCAACTGGCGACCGATTTCTTCGGCCGAAACGCCCAAACTCTTGGCCGTTTCTGTCAGGGTCAGGTCCAGCTGAGTTTTACCCAGCGAGATACCCGCATCGATGTCGCTCACATTGGGGAATTGCTCTAGCTCACTGGCCAGACGCAATGCGGCCCCCTCCAGAATATCAGTATCTGTGTGGCGTAGCTCTACGGTAAGGGAAGAGCCGGCACCGGGTCCGCCGCGATCAGAGGCGGTGATGGCACTGAGCGAGCCCGCGATCGGCCCCACTTCCCGGCGCCACTGGCGCACAAACTCCCCGGTTGAGAAGGGGCGCTGATCCGCTGCAACAAAATAGGTGTCCACCTGAACCGCATCATCCCCGATCAAACCTCGACTTCCGAGAAAAACCTGATCGCGGTCATACTGCTCGAGCACTTTATCGGCGGCCTCGATAATCTGCGCCCTCGCCTTCTCCAACTGAAACTGGGCGGTGCCAGTGGGAAAGGTCACGGCAAAACGGCCGGAATCCCGCTCCACTCTCGGCATCAGGGTAAAGCCCATACGACCACTGGCCGCGTAGCCTCCAACCACCAGCAAAATGGCAATAGCCACGGCAATGGTGCTATAGCGGTGCGCCACACACCGATTCAGAAACGGCCGGAAACGCCGCTGTACAAAGCGGTCCAGCCCTCGCGCCAACAGTTTCTGCCGTGCGGCAAAACGCCGGGCCCGCGGGCTCTTATAGTGACGGCGGGAGTGGGCTAAATGCGCCGGCAGAATAAACAGCGCCTCCACCCAGGAAATAATAAATACCGAGCCCACCACAAAGGGAATAACCCCAAAAATTTTGCCCATAAATCCGGGTAACGCCATCAGGGGAATAAAGGCGACGATATTGGTGAGGATGGCAAAAGTGAGTGGTACCGCCACCTGGCGCGCACCGGCGATGGCAGCCTCCAGGTTGCTATAGCCCTTCTGGCGCCACTCATGGATATTCTCCCCGGCGATAATCGCATCATCCACCACGATACCCAGGGCGATGATAAAGGCGAACATACTCACCATACTGATCGAGACGTCCAGCCCGGGCAGGAACAACAGCGACCCGAGGAAACTAGTGGGAATACCCAGCGTGACCCAAAACGCCAGGCGCAGCTCCAAAAAGGCACCGAGCACGACAAACACCAATAGAAGGCCGATAAAACCGTTTTTCAGCAGCAGGGAGAGGCGCTCTTTAAAGATCTCGGAATCGTCATCGCGAATGGTCAAAGTCACCCCCGGCGGCAGGTTTTCCCTGACATCCTCGATCACCTCCCGCGCCGCTTCGCTGACACTCATCGGTGTTTGATCGCCCACGCGATACACTTTGATACTGACCGCGGGCTCACCGTTAAACACCATATTGCGCGCCTCGTCTTCGAGGGCATCGCTGACATTGGCCATATCGCGCAAATAGACTGGGCCTCCACCGCTGCCGCGGGTGACCACCACATCGCCAAACTCCCGCGCCCAATCACGCCGCTCGGTGACCCGTACCAGAATCTCGCCTGCATCGGACTTCACACTGCCGGAGGGAATATCCACCGCGGCATTCTTTACCGTGGCAGCCACCTCGGCCAGGGTGAGGCCGTAGCGCCGCAGGTCATCGCGGCGAATCTCAATCGCCACTTCCAGGTTGCGCATACCGCGCGTCTCCAGCTGGGTGATGCCCCTGTGGGCCTCCAGCTTGTCGTATACCTGCATCGCCAGGGCGCGCAGACTGCGGTCATCCAGATCACCGTGCAGGACAAGATCCAGCACATCGCGCTTACGCTCGGCCAGGCTTACCTGGGGGCGTTCGATATCGCCGGGAAAGGTTGAGACCGAATCGATAGCCTGTTGGATGTTCTGATAAACCAAGTTGGCGTCCGCATCGCCCTCCAGCTCCAAGATTAAAGAGGCACTGCCCTCATTGGCAGCGCCGCGCATCTCCTTAATTCCCACAATGCCCTGTACCGCCTGCTCAGCGGCCACCAGCACGCCCCGCTCCACCTCCTCCGGACTGGCGCCGGGATAGGAGATAGAAACCGACACCATATCCAGGCTGAACTCGGGAAAGACCTCTTTTTTGACCACCAGAGAAAAGGCCAGGCCACCGACAATCAAAACAAGCATCAGCAAATTTGCGGTGACATGGTTGCGCGCCATCCAGGCAATGGCGCCGCGGCGAGTGTCTATGCCGGCCTCATTTCTATTGCGCTCAGTCATTGGCGCCTCCGGCTTTCCGCCCCTGGGGACCGAGCTCCGAAGTCTTGGGTACTGAGGCGGCGGCCTCCGCGGGCAGACCCTCGCCCCGCGGGGCATCCGCAGCAACCCGCACCGGCATACCATCGGTGACCGTGATCAGGCGGGTAGTTACCAGGGCCTCACCACCGCTGAGGCCACTCTCAAGTACAGCGAAGTTGTCACTGATATAAGCGACAGCAACAGGCAGGATATTTGTACGGTTGTCCCGCACTACCCAGACCAGATTGCCATCCTGCAAAGCGGTCAGGGGGATACGCACCAGCGCCTCCTCGCTTCGAGAGACAATGTCCACCCGAGCAAGGTCGTTGAGTAAGAGCTGCGGCTGGGAGGGATTCAATACCGACAGGGGGTCATCCAGCTCGACCAAAACCCGCGCGAGGCGCCCCTGCTCCTCCAGGACCGGAATCACCCGAACAAACTCTCCCTCGCGATAGATGCCGGCAGGCCACTGGCTTCCATAAATACGCACCTCTGTATCACCACTGGTTAAGCGGTGTAGCTGCGAAGCGGGCACTTCAACAGCAATCTGGAAGCGGCTGGCACTGGCCAGGCTGTAAAGCGTATTGCCCGGAGAGACGCGATCACCCACATCCACATTCCGCTCCACTACCAAGGCGTCGAACGGAGCGCGCAATTCGGTGAGACGGAGATTGCGCTGCGCCAGTGCCACCTCGACCTCTGCCGCCTGCACGGCGGCCTCAGCTGCGGCCTGCTGCGGCTCTCTCAGTACCAATGCGCGGTCCGCATCACCGAGCGTGCTACCGAGCAGCGCGTACTCCTCTTGTGCCACCTGCTGCTGTCCTCTTTCCTGCTGCAGCTCCGCACGGCGCCCGGCCAGGGTGCTCTGCGCGGATTTCAGGGCCAGTTGATAGGGCTCAGTGTCTATGCGCAGCAAGATTTGCCCCTCGGGCAACACCGCTCCCGGTCCCAGGTCGTAGTCGAGCCACTCCACCTGCCCATCCACTAAAGACTGTAACTCCGCCAATTCGCGCGCGGTCACCTTCCCCAGTGCGCTCAGGGTAACCGGGAAGCTGCCCTGCTCGGCCACGGCGATGTCCACCGTCGGCGGTGGGGCTTTGCGCTCCCCGCGAGTGACCCTAGGCTTCTCCTGCATCATCCAGCTGGCCAGTACAAATGCTGATAACAGCAGGCCAACCGGTATCAACAGGCGCGGTTTGAACTTCTTTAACATCAGCTATTTCCCTCCAGGTACAGCTCCAGATCTACAGGCCCCGGCGCGGGCAGGTCTTCCTGGGGCAATCCCCCGGAGAGTGCGCGATATAGGGTGACTCGGTTTTGCAATCGCTGACGCTCGGCGGACAACACTTCCCGCGCCAGGCTCTGCTGTTCAATGGTTGCCGTGAGCAGATTGAGAAAATCGACAGCACCGCGGATATAGGCCCGGTTGCGCCGCTCCACGATCAGAGCAGACAACCGCTCGCGCTCGCGCAAGTGTGCCAGTTCCTGGGACAAAGCACGCTCGCGAATCAGGGCCTGCTCAACCTCTGACAGCGCCTGATTTACCGTTTCCCGATACTGCGCCCAGCCCTCCTGTAACACCGCATCCTGTTGCTCTCGTGCCGAAACCAGTGCGCCGCCATCGAAGATGACCCCTTCGATAGAGGCGGCAATCGCCAGTAACCAGTTCTCGGTAATGTCACTGATCAGGCTCGTGCCATTGCTGGCCACGGCGGAGAGGCTCAACGTCGGCAAGCGGTTCGCCCAGGACTGATCGGCGAGGTGATAATCTTGCAACAGCTTGCGCTGCGCTTCGCGCACATCCGGGCGCCGGAGTAGTAACTGGGAGGGAATCCCTGTATCGGGCAGGGCTGGTAACAGAGGCAGGTTCGCCTCCCTGTGGATATAACTGTGCAATTGAGAGGGGGTAATACCGAGCAAAGTCGCCAGCTGCACTTCGAGCACATCAATATTGGCACCGGCTTGCTCTAGCTCCTGTTCAGAGCGCTGTATGAGCTGACGCTGCTGCAGTACATCGGCGGCATCACTGACGCCTCGCCCAAAGCGCAACTCCAGCACTTGCAGGGACTGGCGATTGGTTTCCAGTTGTTGTAGCAGCAGGTCGCGCTGCCCCCACTGTTCGCGCAACTCCAACCAGTTGGACGATACCTCCGCGGCGAGGCTTAAAGAGGCTGTTTGTAAATTTTGTTCCTGGGCCAGGAAACCCGCTTCGGCGGCACTGGCACCAGCGCGCACCCGCCCCCACAGATCAACCTCGTAACTGGCGGCGATACGGGTGCTCCAGCTGTTGCCCTCGTTCGAGGGGGCGGTGAATTCACCGGAAGAGTAGCGCTGCTCGGTATTTTCAATCCGCGCGGTCAACCTCGGCCATAGGCCGGAGCGGGCCCCACGCGCTGCGGCGGCCGCCTGGCGCAGGCGCCAGTAACTGGCCTGCAGATTCGGGTTGTCCCCCAGGGCCAGCGCCACCAGCTGGTCGAGCTGAGGATCTTCAAACCCGCGCCACCAGCGCACCTCGGCCACCACGCTGCCACTATCACTAAACGCCACTGGCAGCGGCAAAATATTTTGCGGCGGAACAGCTTCGGGAGGTGCTGTTGTACAGCTGGCCAACAGCGGAACACAAATTGCCAAAACACGGGGAAAGCGCAAGAAAAATCACCGTAAATGAATTTAAATCTAGAAAAAACAGGGAATTATTGCGTGCATTATCCGCTCGTCAAAATACCTCGCAATGCGTTTTACCCTTGTTTACACAGTGACTTTAAACTCAGCTTAAATTTTGCCGCCTGCGGGAGTGCCCCGGCGCGGCGACTTAGGTATGATGCGCCACAATAACTGAATGGTCACCGGGATTTGTCGCGGGGCTCTTGCCGAGGCCCCTGTCAAAATCCAGCAGGTTTTGCCGGACTGGCGGCGGGCCCCGGTGCCGATTAATAACGGAAGTAGAAGAGACAAGCCATGAGTAAACATCAGCCACTCGCCCACTGGGACGATATCCTGCTGCTGGATCAGCAATTGACCGACGAAGAGCGTATGGTGCGCGACGCCGCGCGCGAATACTGCCAGAACAAGCTGATGCCGAGGGTTTTGGAGGCCAACCGCCACGAAATTTTCGACCGCGAAATCATGCGAGAGATGGGTGAGCTGGGCCTGCTGGGCTCCACCATCGAAGGCTATGGCTGTGCCGGTCTCAACTATGTTTCCTACGGCCTGGTAGCACGGGAAGTCGAGCGCGTAGACTCCGGTTACCGCTCCGCCATGAGTGTGCAGTCCAGCCTGGTCATGCACCCCATCTACGCCTACGGCAGCGAAGAACAGAAACAGAAATACCTGCCGAAACTCGCCAGCGGTGAGTGGGTCGGCTGCTTCGGCCTGACCGAGCCCGATGCAGGTTCCGATCCCGGCGGCATGAAGACTCGCGCTAAAAAAGTGGACGGCGGCTACCGTATCAGCGGCGCCAAGATGTGGATCACCAACAGCCCCATCGCCGACGTCTTTGTGGTTTGGGCGAAGGATGACGAAGATATCATCCGCGGTTTTGTGCTTGAGAAAGGCATGGAAGGACTATCCGCCCCGAAGATCGAGGGCAAGTTCTCCCTGCGCGCCTCCATCACCGGCGAGATCGTGATGGACAATGTCTTCGTTCCCGAAGAAAACAAATTCCCTGAAGTCGGCGGCCTGCGCGGTCCCTTCGGCTGCCTAAACCGCGCCCGCTACGGTATCTCCTGGGGTGCCATGGGTGCCGGTGAGTTCTGCTGGCACGCGGCCCGCCAGTACGGCCTGGACCGCAAGCAGTTCAACCGCCCGCTGGCCCAGACCCAGCTCTTCCAGAAAAAACTGGCCGACATGCAAACTGAGATCACCCTGGGCTTGCAGGCGTCCCTGCGCGTTGGTCGCATCATGGACGAGAACAAGCAGTTCGACCCCACCATGATCTCTCTGGTGAAGCGCAATAACTGTGGAAAAGCCCTGGATATTGCACGTATTTCCCGCGATATGCACGGCGGTAACGGCATCTCCGACGAATTCCATGTGATTCGCCACGTGATGAACCTGGAAGCCGTAAACACCTACGAAGGCACCCACGACGTGCATGCCCTGATCCTGGGCCGCGCTCAGACCGGCCTGCAGGCGTTCGTTTAAGGTCCACTGAGGCGCACCGGCAACCAGCGGGTGCGCCCCTCTCCATTGATTCCCGAGTATCCGATTTGGAAATGTCGTAATCCGTCCGGTTAGACGGCTTGTCTCTTAACCTGCAGCGTCGATCGCTCCCTCCCCTTGCCAAATCAGTAATGCTATTCTCCCCGCTTTTCCAACCTGTGGATGTTAAGACGATATGGATGAGCTGCTGCACTGGTTCGACCTGATCGGCATAGCGGTTTTTGCCTTCAGTGGTGTACTGGCCGCGGGGCACAAGCAAATGGATCTATTCGGCGCCGTGGTACTCGCCTGTGCCACCTCCACTGGAGGGGGGACCATTCGGGACATCATCCTCAACATCCCTGTATTCTGGCTGCAAGACACCTACTATTTGTGGATCGCGGTAATCACCGGTGTGGTCAGTTTTTACCTGATACGCTATTTACAGGTACCTATGCGCCTGTTGATGGTGGCAGATGCCATCGGTCTCGCGGTTTTTGTGGTAATCGGTACACAAAAAGGGCTGGAATTGGGTTTTTCTCCCACTATCGCCATCGTTATGGGCATGATGACCGGCACCTTCGGTGGAGTAATACGCGATGTGCTATCTGGCGATATTCCCCTACTACTGCGGCGCGAGATCTACGCCACCGCAGCCCTCAGCGGGGCCGCCGTTTTGGTTGCTTTGGATGCCAGTGGCAAGTTGCCGGGAGATTTAGTCATCGCCATAGCCGTATTGGTCACCCTATCGATCCGTCTGGCCGCTCTGCGATGGAACCTCTCCGCACCCATCGCTCGATTCGGTAATCATTGATCGGGTCCAGGCCCAACTCAAAAACACCTGAACCTTTTTCTGCTTACAGGTTCTGCTCATAGGAATTCTTTTAGTGCGAAATTTCCGCCCACTGACCGCCTCAATCATTTTTCTCAGCCTGCTGATCGGCGCCTGTGAACGGTCTGAGCCGGAGGCAGGCTCACCAGAGACAAAAGCGCCAAAAAGCCACACCCGCCTGGTTTCCAGGTCCTGCTGGTTTAAAACCGACGACAGCTGGCCCGCCACCCAGTGTTTTATGATGGAAGTGCCGGAGGATTACGCTCACCCCACCCGGCGGAAAATTCGCTTCCCAGTTATTCGCTTTCGCGCCAACAACCCAGCCCCGAACAAGACGCCTCTGTTGCACCTCGGAGCCGGTGGGCCCGGAGCCAGCATGGGCCTCGAACCAGAAAATGCCAGCGACTGGCTGTGGCTAAATTACGCGGCTATGACTGTTGAGGATGGCCGCGATCTGATCGTGATAGACCCCCGCGGCACAGGCATGGCGCGACCGCGTCTCACCTGCAGCGAATTTATTGACGACGCGCAAACCGCCTTTCAGCGCAAACTCTCCCCAGAAGAGGAATCCAGGGTATTCGCTTTCAGTATGGAGCGCTGCTACAGCCGCCTGAGCAAGGACGCGGATATGGCCCAGTACAATAGCTCGGTCATCGCCCGCGATGTGGATGAACTGCGCAAACGGTTGAAGATCGACAAACTCGACCTCTACGGCGTTTCCTACTCCTCCCGCTACGCCCTCACCTATGCGCGGGATTACCCCGACTCGGTGCGTGCCCTGGTGCTCAACAGCGCCGTATTCCCGAATATTGCCTACACCCAGCAGCTGGCCCAGGACTCTTTAGCGGCCTATGAGCGCGGCCTGAAACATTGCATCGAGGACAAAAAGTGCAACAGCCGCTACCCGGATTTGCGTCGCCGCCTGGAAAACCTAGTGCAGACCCTCGATGAAAAACCGCGCACTGTTTCCATCAAGCACCGCTATTCAAACCAGCCCTATCCCTTTGTCCTCACCGGCCAGCGCCTGCTGCGCGTGCTATTCCAGGCACTGTATAACGAGAACTTTTACAGTGAGCTGCCGAAATTAATCGAGGGGCTGGAAAATACTGGCGATGAAGGCCTGGAACCCGCACAGAAGTCCATCGGCCACTTTATGGAAATAGTGCTCGACCCCTACTTTGGCGACGCCGCCGGCGTCAGCCATTTCTGCTATGAGGAGGCCCCTTTTGTCGACTTCGACCAGGCCCGCGCAAGTGCTGCAAGCACCGGTATCCTCGGTGGCGCTGTGCGCTCAGATCTCAACTTATTACAGCTACAGTGTCGCATCTGGGCAATTCCCGCCGCGCCACTGCTGGAATCCCAGCCAATTGCCACTCCGGCCCCGGTGATGGTGCTCCACGGCGGGCTCGACCCGGTCCTGTCCGCAGACGATGTGGATTCCGCCCGCAAAGCACTACCCAATCATCAGTGGCTGCTATTTCCGCAATTGGCCCACGATATTATTTCCGCCAGCAGCTGCGCAGAAAAAGCGGCCGCGCGTTTTCTCGACAACCCTAAAAGCGACCAGACAGAACCCACTAAACTTTGTCGCCAGCAGGAGCTGGCCGATCAGGTGAAGGAAGAGCAAGAGACGCCGCCCCAAAGCGACGATACGCAGGCCCCTTCCGTGGGGATACCAGCCGCAGAAAGTAGTCCCTAGAACATCGCCGGCAATGGAACAGCAAAGGGATAAAAATGGAGAGAAATCACAGTAGCGCGCTTATTGAAGCGGAAGACCTGCAAGCACTGATCACAGCCAAGGCCCCGGTAATCCTGGATTGCCGCTACGACCTTGCCGATAAAGAGAGCGGTGCCCAGGCCTATGCCACCGGACATATTCCCGGCGCCCACTACGCGAGCTTGCACCGGGACCTATCCGCCCCAACACAGCAGTTTGGCGGGCGCCACCCTATGCCGCCCAGCGCTCAGTTCCAACAATATGCCCGCAAGCTCGGGATCCATCGCGACACCCCGGTGATTGTCTACGACGACAATCGCCTGGGTTTTGCCGCACGCGCTTGGTTTCTGTTTTTTTTCTTTGGCCACCCCCAAGTGCAGGTTCTAAATGGCGGACTGCAAGCTTGGCTCGAGGCCGGCTTGCCACTGGACACCACTGCGCCAGCACCGACGGAAAAAGGTGATTTCACGGCCAAGCCGAAGGACAATCTCCTAGTCCACTACGAAACACTCAAAACCTCACTGGGCACTGCGCCCTGGCAATTGGTGGACGCCCGCGATGAAGATCGCTTTGCGGGCAAACGCGAACCTATAGATCCTATTGCCGGACATATTCCCAGTGCCATCAATCAGCCCTGGCGGCAAATAACCGACGAGAGGGGTAAAGTGAAATCGCCGGCCACGCTCGGCGCGTTATGGAACACCCTCGCCGGTGAGCGCCCCATTCTGAATTACTGTGGCTCCGGCGTAACCGCTTGCGTGAATTTCTTTGCCCAGTATCTGGCTGGCCGCCAGGATTCCAAGCTTTACCCCGGTAGCTGGAGCGATTGGTGTGCTCACCAGCGGAGTGGAAAGTGAACCAGACATTTAAGATTCGCACGGCTTGATCCACACCGTTCGATCGCCACCGATGGAATCGAAAGGGACTTCAGAAAGGATTTTGACAGGTAAAATTCTGAGGGTGAGGAAGGCGGAATCCATTCACCGCCCTCCTAGCGCCGCTCAGGTAGGCATCATTATTATTTATGTATGGGGTTGCGCAGGATCGGGCAAACAGCCTCTTTATTTTTTGCCATGTACTGTTGGTGGTATTCCTCGGCGTAATAGAATGGTTGATCCATGCTGATTTCCGTGGTGATCTTACCCTGCTGTTTATCATCCAGAGCCGCCTGTATAGCCTCCTTGCTGGCCTCCGCCTCTTTCAGCTGCCCTTCATGGGTGCAGAAAATACAGGAGCGATATTGGGAACCAACATCATTGCCCTGGCGCATACCCTGGGTAGGATCGTGCATATCCCAAAATGTCTTCAATAGCTCCACATAGCTTACCCGCTTGGGGTCAAAGACCACCTTAACCACTTCGGCGTGCCCAGTGCGGCCGCTACACACCTCATCGTAATTTGGATTTTCCGTAGCGCCATCGGTGTAGCCCACCGCCGTAGCGTAAACACCATCGACCTCCCAAAACAGTCGCTCCGCCCCCCAGAAGCATCCCATGCCAAATATCGCGGTCTCCATGCCCTCGGGGAATGGTTCCTGAATAGGGTTCCCATTGACATAATGAACGCCAGTAATTTCCATCGGCTGTGGTCGGCCGGGCAAAATCTGATCCGCATCCGGAATCTGAAATTTGTCGTATTGCATACTGTTATCTCAAGTGCTGAATTTTTCTTCAATCAGGATAGCCACAAGCCGCGAATACGCCCAGAGTAGAGGGGGCCCGATTCGGCTTATGGTAACCCGACGATCCAACGGGTCGGAGAGATATTTAAGCCCCAGACCCAATCTTGGCAAGTGTAAAACTTAAGGAGCCGCCATTGGCACGTTTAATTCTTCTGCTGCTTATCGTAATCGCCGCCTGGTACGTCTGGCAAAAAATCAAATCGAGTTCAGCGGGAAACAAGCGCAAGCAAATTTTCTTTATTACCATAATGATCGCTGCGGTGGTCGTAGTACTCCTGGCAGTCAGCGGGCGACTGCACTGGGTTGGCGCTGCGGTGCTGCTGATCCTGCCGGTACTGGGCCGCCTACTGAACCAACTGACACGCCTGATGCCCTGGTTAGCGCCATTTTTTGAACGGCATGCACGCAATCGGCAATATCAGGACCAGCAGCAACAAGAGGAGCCCCACCGGGAGCAGGAACAACCCGAGTCAGAACAAAAGACCACCCAAGCCGACCAGGGTCCGCCCCTGAGTGAATACGAGGCGCGGCGGATCTTGGGAGTCAGCCCTGGCGCCGGACGCGACGAAATTGTCGGTGCTCATCGCAAACTGATTCAGAAGCTGCACCCAGATCGTGGCGGCAACGATTATCTGGCTTCGCGAGTAAACGCCGCCAAAGAGCTGCTGCTGCGCACCTTGTGATCAACGCTCTCCTTGATCACGGCATGCCTATCTCGACTCCGTTTTATTCGGGCACCCGGCAGAGAAGATGGACATAACGCGCCAGCTGGCGATAGGGGTCCTCTTGTGAGTACTCCAACTCTTTTTGCACGATTGCCGCAGCCGGCAACTTCTCGCGAATACTCGGCGTCATAAAATCATGAAAACAGCGAATGCCGCTGTGACAGGTCACTTCAAATCCGGCCTGCTGCAGCCATTCGTTCACCCACTCCAACAGCAGTGGATTTTGCGGGGTAAGACTGCCCGAGTGGCCGCCCCAATAATTCTCACCGATATTGCGTTCCAACTGTCGAAAGCTGCCGCGCTGCAACAGTCGAAACTCCAGCGCGCGCCGATTGTAGAAGGTCAGCGACAAGTGGCCACCCGGCTTAAGCAGACTGCGCAGCTGCTGCAGGGCCTGCTGCGGTTCCTCCAGCCACTCCAATACTGCATGACAAATCACCAGGTCTGTATCCCGCAGCGCCTCCATCTGCGCCAACCCCTGCAGGGGCTCGTGTAAAAGCGTGATTTGCTTGTGCAGATGCCGCGCCTCAATTTCCGCTGCGGCGTGTTCCAACATCTGTGCCGATATATCGGCCAGGTACACCCGGTGCCCCGCGGCCGCCAGATCCATGGCAAAGTGTCCCTGGCCACCACCGGCGTCCACAACCTTTAGTGTGCGCGAGGCCTGACTGACGATCGTAGCGAGATCCCGGTTCAAGACGGCCAGGCGTATGTCCCCCTTGAGACCGCCGTAAATACGATTGCGAAAGCGGTGTGCCAAATCATCAAAATTTCTATCGCGGTACCGTGTATCACTCATGGGCGCTTCTACCTACAGCCACTTCGTCACAGCGGCACCAATTTTCTTCAATTGTTTCTCGCAACGCCAACGGCCTATCCATTACCGGAGCCCTGCCCTCGCCATCCACTAGGGGGGCAAATTCACGATTGTCATACCACTGATTGCGCCAAAGAAAGTGGCGGCCCAATTCCGCCACTTCTCCCGAAAATGCCATGGTCAGATTTTTTGCGGGATGTAGGTTTTCCCATCCCCGTACTCCGGCAAGCTCATTAAAGAGCGCCAGAATTTCACGGTTTTTCACTAAACTTCTTCCTCTGCTGGCGTTCCAAACCGCCCTCTCGCGCCGCCAAAATGGAGTTGAGCGCGCGCGACATAAACTCACGCCGATACAGCACACAAACCACGAAGACGTAACCGACAATAAACAGCAACGGGTGAATAAACCAACCCAATACCGACATGGAAAAGTAGTAGGAGCGCAGGCCGTAGTTATAACTGTGCCCGGCGTGATCGATCACTTTGGCGGTACTGATGGCGAAACGACGGCGCTCGGTCTCCGAGAGCTCGCCCGCTTCGGGTGGCGGCGCGGCCCCAATCAACACATTGGCAAAGGAGTACTGACGCAGCGACCAGGTGAAATTGAAAAAGGCGAAAATATAAATCAGGATCAGCAACATCACTTTGAGCTCAAACTGCTCAACCGTGGTGGGCTCGGCAAACGGCAAACTGGTCAGCACCTCGATGGCAGCCTTGTTCGCCGTCAGGGCTGTCACCAGGCCAGCCAGGATAAGGATACTGGTAGAGGCAAAAAAACCGATCACCCGCTCCAGGTTACTCAGAATCGCCGTATCCGCCATGCGCATATCGCGATCGAGCATGCGCAGCATCCACTCCACCCGATACCATTGCAGAGAAGAAGTAAGGCACCAGGTTTCCTTAGCTTTTTTTCGCGCAAATACGGTGTAACCCACCCATGTAATAAAAAAGCCAGTGACGCTGGCGATATCCAACCAGGACAACCTCTATCTCCCTGTTCGTCTACATTTATGCCGGGGCTTCGGCAGGTGAAGTCTTCGCCTTGCTGACATCCTTGTCAACACTGTCTTTCCGGTGTGCGCAAGCGGTAGAATAGCGCCCTTTCGCCGGCTGCACTGTCTGGCCAGAAAATTACCTATAACTCCCGGGAGCTGTCTTTTGAACAACTCACATCCAGCGTTTGAGCTGGTTACCAGCGCAGAAATCGATTCCCTCGGCGTGCGCGTCGAGGAATACCGCCACACCACCACCGGTGCTCAACACCTGCACATTGCCGCCGACAATCCGGAAAATGTTTTCCTGGTGGCACTGCGCACTGTGCCCCACGATTCCACCGGCGTGGCACATATTCTCGAGCACACCGCGCTGTGCGGCAGTGATAAATATCCGGTGCGCGACCCTTTCTTCATGATGATTCGGCGCTCACTCAACACCTTTATGAACGCCTTCACCAGTTCAGACTGGACCGCTTACCCTTTCGCCAGCCAGAACCGCAAGGACTTTAACAACCTTCTTGATGTGTATCTGGACGCGGTATTTTTCGCAACTCTAGACCCACTGGATTTTGCCCAGGAAGGGCACCGCCTGGAATTTTCTGAAACGGAAAACGCCGACAGCGAACTGGTTTACAAGGGCGTGGTATTTAACGAGATGAAGGGCGCGATGAGCTCGGTCAGCTCACAGTTATGGCACACCCTGAGTAAATACCTCTTCCCCACCACGACCTACCACTACAATTCAGGTGGCGAGCCCGCGGATATTCCCAAGCTTAGCTATGAAGAGTTGGTGGCTTTCTACCGCAGCCACTATCACCCGAGCAACGCCATCTTTATGACCTTCGGCGATATCCCCGCTGCCGAGCACCAAGCCGCTTTTGAAGAAAAAGCGCTGCATAAATTTGAGAAGCTGAACAAGACGATCGAAGTCGGCCGCGAAGACCGCTACCAGTCCCCGCTTAAAGTGGAAGAGCACTACCCCCTGAGCGGCGAAGCCCTGGAAGCCAAAGCCCACATTGTATTGAGCTGGCTACTGGGTGATGTCACCGATCTCGAAGAGGCCCTCACCGCGCACCTGCTCGCCGGTGTACTGCTGGATAACAGTGCCTCCCCATTGATGAAGCTTCTGGAAACCACCGACCTGGGCACCTCCCCTTCTCCTCTGGTGGGGCTGGACGATTCACAGCGCGAACTGGTATTTGTCTGTGGTATCGAAGGCAGTGAGCGCGAACGCGCCGACGAACTGGAAAAACAGGTCCTCGCCGTACTGGAAGACGTTGCCGAAAAAGGCATCCCCTACGAACAGGTAGCGGCCAGCCTACATCAATTAGAGCTACAACAGCGTGAGATCGGCGGCGATGGTTTCCCCTACGGCCTACAGTTGATTCTCACCGCGCTTACTGGTGCTACCCACCGCGGCGATGCGGTTGGCCTGTTGAATATTGATGCCACCCTCGAGAAACTCCGCGAGCAGATCAAGGACCCGATGTTTATCGCCGACAAAGCGCGCGAACTGCTGCTGGAAAACCAGCACCGGGTGCGCCTGGTAATGAGCCCGGACGACAAACTGGCAGGTCGCCGTGAGCAAGCGGAAAAAGACCAGTTGGCACAAATCAAGGAACGCCTTAGCGAGCGGGAACAAGCGCAGATTATTGAAACCGCCAAAGCCCTGGCAGACCGTCAGAACCGCGAAGACGACGCCTCCATCCTGCCCAAAGTGGGCGTGGAAGATATCCCTGCGGAAATGCCCGACGCCGAGGGTGAGGCGATCACTCTCGGTGAACAAAAACTTACCCGCTACAGCGCCGGTACCAATGGCCTGGTTTACCAGCAAATGGTCTGCGCCCTACCGGAGTTCACCGAAGAGGAAAAGGCCCTGGTGCCCTATTACTGCCAGGTGCTCAGTGAGGTTGGTCTCGCAGACAAAGATTACCTGGACGTGCAGCAGTGGCAGACCCGTGTCGCCGGTGCCTTGCACGGCTTTACCAGCAGCCGTACAGCTATCAATGATCTGGACCACCTGTCCGGCCACTTTATCCTATCGGGGAAAGCGCTTTCGCGTAACCAGGGCGAGCTTACCGAGCTGATGCAGGCCACCATGGCGCAAGTGCGTTTCGACGAACACGCACGTATCAAAGAGCTGCTGCAGCAGACCCTGGCCCGCCGCGAGCAGGGGGTTGTCGGCAACGGCCATGCCCTGGCGATGGCGGCGGCAAGTGCCGGCTATAACCGCGCGGCCTGGGAGAGCCACGCCAGCGGCGGCCTTCTCGGCCTGCGCAACCTGAGAGCACTGGTCTTGGGTCTGGATGAAAAAGACGGCCTGCAAAAACTCTCCGCACACTTCCAAGCTATCCACCAGAAAATCCTCGCTGCCCCGCGCCAGTTCCTACTGATTGGCGAAGAGGACAAACTGGGCGATTTCAGCCAGGCCCTGTCGCCACTGATTTCCACCCCCAGTGCTGCCGCAGCCAACCCGAACGCGCCCTTTGAGCGCAAACAGGTTCAGGAGCTCTGGGTAGCCAACAGCCAGGTCAACTTCTGCTCCAAGGCCTACGCCACGGTACCCATGTCCCATCCGGATGCCGCGCCCCTCTCCGTATTGAGTGGCTTCCTGCGCAACGGCTTCCTGCATCGCACCATCCGCGAGCAAGGCGGCGCCTACGGCGGAGGTGCCGGGCACGACAGTAATATCGGGGTATTCCGCTTCTACTCCTACCGTGACCCACGCATGGGCGAAACCCTGGCAGACTTCGATGCCTCTGTGCAGTGGCTGGCCGATGGCAATCACAAAGAGGAGCAGGTGGAAGAAGCTATTCTCGGCGTGGTTGGTGGCTTGGATAAACCCGGCTCCCCCGCCGGTGAGGCCAAGAAGAATTTCCACTCCAGTCTGTACGGGCGCAGCCACGCCGTGCGCCAGCAGTTCCGCAAGCAAGTGACCGAAGTGACTTTGCAGGATCTGCAACGCGTTGGCACCACTTACCTGGCGCCGAGTAAGGCCAGTACGGCCATCGTCACCGGCCCCCAGGGCAGTGACGCGGCCGCAAAACTCAATCTACAGGAAGAAAAGTTGTAATTGAGCCCAGCACCCTCCAGTTGGATTTCCAGCCGGAGGGGTGCCCCGTTTTACCGGCATTCCACCCAAAAGCACTCGCCAGGGTGGGTTGCACCGGTTAAATGCCGTTATCCTCTAGCGAAGTTCCGATGAGCAAACAAGACAATATTTACGCGAACCCACTGGGCCAGGTAGCCGGTTTTGAATTCGACCGCCACGTGGTGCAAGTTTTCCCGGACATGATCAAGCGCTCGGTACCCGGCTATACCACCATCGTGGCTATGATCGGCACCCTGGCAGAGCGTTACGCCCAAGCGGGCAGCCGCTGCTATGACCTGGGCAGCTCCCTGTGCGCAGCCACACTCGCCATGCGCCACCGTATCCCTGCAGCGGATTGTGAAATCTTCGCCGTGGATAATTCCCAGGCGATGATCGAGCAAGCGCGCACAGTTCTCGCCGCCGACAGTGGCGAAGTCCCGGTTCAGCTCATTTGTGACAACCTACAAAACGTAGCGATCGAAAATGCCTCTGTCGTGGTGCTGAACTTTACCCTGCAGTTTATTCCCGTTGAGGAGCGTGAAGAAATCTTGCGCAAGATCCACCAGGGCCTTCGCCCCGGCGGTATTTTGATCATTTCTGAAAAGGTGGATTTCGCCGATAGGGCCCACAATGAACTAATGATTGAGCTGCATCACTCCTTCAAAGCCGCCAATGGCTACAGCGCCCTGGAAATTGCACAAAAGCGCTCTGCCTTGGAAAACGTGCTGATCCCTGAAACTCTCGACACCCATCGCTCACGCCTGAAAGGTGTTGGTTTTACCAGTGTGGATGTTTGGTTCCAGTGTTTTAACTTTGCCTCCCTGATCGCGATCAAGGGCAGCCCCGACAAGTAAGTACCCCGTGATTGACTACACCCAACTCTACCAAGGCCTGCAACACATCCCGGAGCTACGCAGCTGGCTGGCTCAACTGCCTCAGCAGGTGGCCGAGAACCTGAGCCCACACCGCTGGGGCGACCTACCCGACTGGCGTGCGGCGGTTGAAGCCTTACCGGATATTACGCCCTCCGCAATTGAGCTCGCCAATAGCGTGCGTATCGGCAACCCCAGTGATGCAACAGCCGAACAGCTGCTGCAACTGGAGCGGGAACTGAGAAAACTGCACCCCTGGCGGAAAGGCCCCTGGGAAATTTTCGGCCTGCCCATCGATACTGAATGGCGCTCAGACTGGAAATGGGATCGGGTGCTACCGCACTTGACCCCCCTGCAAAACAGGCTGGTACTGGACGTGGGGTGTGGCAACGGTTATCACTGCTGGCGCTCGCTTGGCGCCGGCGCGCGGCGGGTGATCGGCATAGACCCTTCAGCAAAATTTGTTGCGCAGTTTTACGCGTTGAAAAAATACCTCGGCGAGGACCAACCGGTGGACCTGTTACCACTCGGTATTGAGGCCCTGCCGCCCAACCTGCGCACCTTCGACACCACCTTTTCTATGGGCGTGCTCTACCACCGCCGCTCCCCGATGGATCACCTGCGCGAACTGCGCGACACTCTGCGTCCCGGCGGCCAGCTGGTACTGGAAACCCTGGTGATTGATGGTGAGCTGGGAGATTGTCTGGTGCCCGAGGGCCGCTACGCAAAAATGCGCAATGTGTGGTTCTTCCCCAGCTGTGCCACCCTGGAGAGCTGGTTGCGTAAATGCGGTTTCCGCAACCCCAGGACGGTAGACTTGAACACCACCACCTTGGAGGAGCAGCGCCGCACCGACTGGATGCATTTTGAATCCCTGGCAGATTTCCTCGATCCGCAATCGCCAGACAAAACGGTGGAAGGTCACCCCGCGCCCAAACGCGCCGTTTTGGTCGCGGAAGCGCCGTAGCTTGTATCACTGCCAGAGCCTGAGAACTCATAAATTCCGCAAAAGCCATTACAAATAGAATTTTGTACGGAATAGCCGCTGCCATCTTGATTGTTGCGTCTTGTGAGGCAAAGTGCGCCCCCAAATGGTGCAACTATATCCTTTAGGGAGGGCCGCAATTACGTGCGGGCCCAGCGCAGAGAAATTTTATGAGTATTAGCGTATTTGAGCTGTTCAAAATTGGTGTTGGCCCCTCGAGCTCCCACACAGTGGGTCCTATGGTTGCCGCCCGCCAGTTTGTACAGGATCTGCGCTCGCGCGGCCAGCTCGCCAAAACCGACCGCGTCCAGGTACACCTCTACGGTTCACTGGCCCTCACAGGCGTCGGCCACGGTACTGATATGGCTGTACTTATGGGACTTCAGGGCCTATCCCCCGATACGATCGACGTCGATAGCATCGAGGAAAGAATGGAGGCCATCCACCGGGAGCAAGCCCTGCCCCTCAATGGGGACCATAAAATTCAGTTTGTGCGCGATGGCGATCTGCTCTTCCACATGGAGGAGTTTCTTCCCCAGCACTCGAATGGCATGACCTGCCAAGCATATTCCGGCGAAGAGCTGCTTTTTGAGCGCAGCTACTTCTCTATCGGCGGCGGTTTTGTTCTCTCGGAGGAAGACTTCGCCCACAAAGAGGAGATCGCCACCCTGCTGCCCTACGACTTCAACAATGCCGAACAATTGATGGATGTCTGCGAACGCCACGGCTGGACCATCGCCAAACTGGCCATGGAAAACGAAAAAGCCTTTCGCAGCGAACAGGAAGTTAAAGACCGCTTATGGAATATCTGGAAAGTCATGGATGCTTCCATCGAGCGGGGCTGCCAACAAAATGGCATTCTGCCTGGCGGTCTGAAGGTTCGCCGCCGCGCAGCTGAGCTCTATCGGGAGCTGAGCAAACAAACTACCGAAGAGCGTAATCGCGGCCTCGCCATTCTCGACTGGGTAAGCCTTTTCGCCCTCGCGGTAAACGAAGAAAATGCCGCGCGCGGACGCATCGTCACCGCCCCCACCAATGGCGCCGCCGGAGTGATCCCCGCCGTCATCGCCTATTACGTAGAGTTTGTACACGATCCGGAAATACACGGTGAACTCAAAGATCAGGTGGTGAAGTTTCTGCTTACCGCCGGCGCTATCGGCATGTTATTCAAGAAAAACGCCTCCATTTCCGCTGCCGAAGTGGGCTGCCAGGGCGAGATTGGTGTCGCCTGCTCTATGGCCTCCGCCGGCCTGGCCGCCGTGGAAGGCGGCAGTAACCAACAGATCGAAAATGCTGCAGAGATCGGTATGGAGCACAATCTGGGACTCACCTGCGACCCCATTGGCGGGCTAGTGCAGGTTCCCTGCATCGAGCGCAACACCATGGGCGCAGTCAAAGCCATCAACGGCGCACGCCTGGCCCTGCGCGGCGACGGCGCCCATATCGTACCGCTGGATAGCGTGATCGAAACCATGCGTCAGACCGGTATCGATATGCAGAGCAAATATAAGGAAACCTCCCTCGGCGGACTCGCGGTGAACGCCGTCAACTGCTGATTATTTTTATTTCCGGGGCTGGATCTACTCCCAGTTAACTTACCTATTCGTCTATTATTGTGGAACTTTGCTTGCATCGAACCTTTTAATACTCACATCTGGCCAAATTTCAGCAATCCACACTGACTCAATATTGCACTTCCTGCTCCTATTAAGAAAGGAGTAGCAAGTAATTCAAAAGCGCGCGTCTTATTACACATCGACCATGTCATTGAAAGCTTATTATTTATTAGTTGCTTTTTATAGTTACTGTAAAGGTGGAGCTTTTATACTACTGATAAGATGAGGCTATCAAACTGTGGACAGAAAAATAAAACTCTGCTCACTCACCCGATGAAAATTATAACTTAGTGTCAATAGTTTACTCAGGCTCCAATTATTCCCTATGGCTTTTTCAACGTGACGTCAGCCTCATTTTTAACTAGCAAAGCTGCCACCATCAAGATCCTCTTTCCAAAACTGAGACCTCCTCCAACAAGCGCTTAGTGAAAGTTAAAATGAAGGAAGGTCTTTCCAACGTGCGCCAGAGCGTATAATCCACTAGATACCCTCAACACAAAATAGGTCATCAATAGGTTTCGATCCGTATCTTCCAGATTTGAGCTTGGAAATACAAGGATCAATCAATTTCCGCTGCCAGCCATTTAATTCTTACTTAAATCTACTCATGCTTACTGGCCTTTGCATTCCATGAGAGTGTAAGGAAAGCCGATTTCAAGTCGTGTAACCGCTTCTGGTGCAAGCGGGGTGCTCCACAGGTCATACCCGCAGAACACCCGCCACAGTAGAATTATGGGCATGCATCCAAAGCTTCTTGTAGGCTACTCCCACCCCACACTTCATCACTTATACAAGATGCCCGACCACCCTCACTATCCCCCACGCCACAAGGATACAATATAACTTGCTCTCTAAATGGTGTTTTGTAACCTGTACGATAGCTCCCACTCGCAATACAGCTATAATATTCATAACCTACAGGGATAAGCTTTTCGCTAGTTGCGTAATATGTATTCTCCAGCGCTGACTGAGGCAGTGAAAATACGGCAGAAGAGATTAGACTTAATAAGCAAATAAATAAAATATTTTTCATTCCAATTCCTTGAAAAGGTGAATCCAATGTAATACCCCGCCTTACCCCCAGCCGTGCCAATTAACCCTCAGAAAAAAATTGTGATAGAGAGCTTACAAGCAATTCAGCTTTTACTGCGGCAATTAACTTTTTTGCGGGAACCCAGTAAATCATTTTAATTTTTCACCTGCAAGTTAAAACAACCACCGATACATGTGCACGCAAAAACCGAACACCACGTTTCTTTTAATGCCAAATTATAAGCTGTAGATTTTAATAAGCTTATTCCTCCTCATCTCATGCTCACCAAATCACTCCCCTGACAAGAGGAACTATATGCCATTAAACAACAGCATAAATTTCACACATTATAATTTGGGAGATCAATGGGATTCAGTACAATTCTGACACCAAATAGAACCTACTGAAAGATTGATCGAATAAATTTAATTTTTCGCGCAAAGGCACCAAACTTAACCTCACTGTTGTGGTCAATCTTAACTGGACACCTCTTTAATACATTTTTCTAATTCGACAGGGATCACATCCCCCAATGCTGTATACATTCTGTGTGAGCTGCAATAATCTATATAGACTCTCACATCGGTTATTACATCTTTTCTGGTTGCATAGAAGACTCCCGTTAACCATTCCCGCTTCAGACTGTAGTGGTCTAATCCTTCCGGACAAAACCCTGCGCCCCAACACTTTAGGCCATCTATACACTTCCTAAGGGAATCTTGATTCCGCAAATTGCCCAATCAGCCTATTGCATCGTACAGTACGCAAATTACTTTTGTAACCAATTAAAGGTGAACACTAATATTACATAAATTAAAATAATGGAAAGCACCCCATATAAGTTACTCTTCGAATCCTTTGTAGCTTTAATTGATAACCAAAACCCAATAACTCTGGTTATTTCAGGCATCGCCACCCAAGTGAGCACAGAGACAACAAATGTGCCTGTTAAAAACATTGAATACGCCCTCGAGCAGTTATCGACCAGCGATGATATCCACTCTGCGGTTACCATAACGGTTGGGTATAAAACCAATAGAATCAGCATAGCTATCTTCCACTGTGATACCGAAATAGAGTTTTTACCTCCCGTGCTGGCAAGCCAGCCTTCAAAACCATGACTGATACGCTTAAGACTTATACCCTCCAAAAACTCTTTAACTTGAGACATCAAATGCTGACACTCAACGGAGCAGAGCCAATTATCCAGGTGTGTATTTGAGTCAAATCGAAACACGATGACCCACTCATCCGGCACCCCCTTCAACGGGTCTTGTAATATTAAAATCCAAAAACCCCGGGAAACCCCTTATTACTTCATTTATCTCCGTTTGCCAGGACCTATATTTAGGAAAGAATTCAGGTTTTACTTTCTTCGATACAATTACAGCAACCGGGATAGTCATCTGGTTAGTATCGAGAATGATATAGCGCTCAACCTCCCAGAAAAAGTCAACCTCTGTATTCGCAATAAGACTTTTGCGCCATCCATTATCAAGGAAATTTTTTAGGCGATGGAACGTCTCAAACTGAAATAATTGAACCCACTCACTCTAAACACCAAAGACGGAATCAAACAAATCAACCTCCTGTAAACCTACACATGATAGAGTCACATCTACGACCCTTTTGTGCAAGATCGATAATCTACCTCTTTATTTTGAGGAGTTTCCAGCGATAGCACAACGCTCGTATTGGAACCACCGTCCATTTTTGAAAAATGAAAAAAACCCACAAACCGAAAAGCAGAACCAAGGAGCAAGGAGCGAGGTTTTTTCACAAAGGTCTTCTTGCTGCGAGGCTGATGGCTTGCGTGTCACATAGCCCTAAACCTAGAAAGTGTCACGGCACTACATTAGGCGACTAAAATTCAGGATTACGTACAGTTAAGCATGATTAGTTCCTACTTGAACGGCATGCAGGCTCACTAACACTAGGCCACATGGTTATGTGATTGTCGAAGCTATCTTGTTAGTACTTCCTCCCAAACCAGGTCAATCAACATCATCCATTTTTAGATAGACGCCTTTGTGCTACAACCCACGATTCGAACCACGCTATCCTATTCCCCACTCTAACTCTTGCCCTCGAAAAGCAGGAGATAGTCAGTAACCTTAGGATTGCAAACCTATTTTCATTCGAATGAGCCAGAAGAGGGGTATTACTGCTGGGTCGCTATATTTGACAATGGCGAAAGTATAACTTTCCATCCATAGAGATGATGAGAAATCAAACTGTGGGCTGCTGCCAGCAATGCAGCTCGTCCATTCGATAAGAAAAAAGTAAACTTTGAGCCCAGTACTTATTTCTGGCCCTATTTATTTCTTCATATATCCTATATCGATCAGGGCTTCATACACCTCACCCCTCCTTTCTGGATGCTTGCTTATATACCAACTGGATAAATCCATTAATAAATTCTTTAACTGGCCATCAGGTATAAATCCTTCTATATCCTTATCCAATCCAGTTTCTTCTGGCCCAACATAAAACCTGTACCCCTGAAATCTGGCAGAAATACCGTAATCGTGCTCGGCATGTATATCCCACCGGTGGACTC
The DNA here is from genome assembly GCF_041447225.1 of Microbulbifer echini. Classification (NCBI taxonomy): domain Bacteria; kingdom Pseudomonadati; phylum Pseudomonadota; class Gammaproteobacteria; order Cellvibrionales; family Microbulbiferaceae; genus Microbulbifer; species Microbulbifer echini. The sequence goes on from NZ_JBGMEL010000017.1 coordinate 90,636, forward strand.
CCCACTCAATATCCCCACTAAATCCTCCATCAATCACAATACATCTAAGGCCAGAACTATAAATTCTCAGTTCAGACAACCTAGTTAGACAGTACTGCACAACCCACTCAGGATCACTAAGGGAGGAGACATTTAGATCAAACCGATTTTTTATTATCTGCATTCAACTCTGAAGTGCATTAGTTAATGCATCTGGAAAAGAACTGTCAGCTGAAGGTCATATTTGCCACTTTTTCTCTACATGGAAATAAGCCCAGGGCAAAGATAACCTTGCCCTGGTTGATTACAGCTAGTTCACACTTTTAGAGTGGTAAACAATCGCTTGCCACACGTTTTGCTGACCGCCGATATAATTCTCAAAGGTAGGATTCTTGATATAGCTCCAGGCCACTTTCCCGTTACCTAGATACATCGGCTCATCCAGTCCACCCCACCCGTAATCGGTAAGCCTTACCGGCCCTTCTAGCACATTCAAGTCCGCATCAATCTCCATCACATAGAAGGCTTTAGGCACCAGCATCCGCATGGCCTCGCCTTTCTTGTTGTAACTGCGATTGTAGGGAAGGTTATCGGAAATACACTGGAATTGTGCGTAACCAAACAAGTAGCGACCATTCTTCAGATCCACCAACTGCGGATCACTAATTTGGCAATCGGAGTCTTCCGCCAGCCACTTCATGCCATTCCCCTCTATATTGCCTCGGCTATCAACTTTAGCGATACCTACGCGAGTTAAGGATGATTTATCCAGGGCGCCACCAGAGTAAAGGTCCTGTCTGGTAATCAGTGGGTAATCCCCACCATAATAGTTATCCTCAAGATATGCGAAGAAGCAATTTTTATAATCATTTGCTGCACACTGGTCATCAAAGGGACCATCTCCACTGGTATCAATACCAAGCACATCCTGTAAGAATGTATTCATATTCTCATCTTCGATATACTTCGGTGAAACGACCACTGAGAGATTGGTATTAGTATCCACCGGAACGACCGTATGCCCTCCGCCATTCGAGATCATTGCACTTGTGGTAGGGACCACGTGGCTATAGGTACCCTCAAAGGAGTCACTATCTTCCATCTTAATGGCAATCGCTTTCAAACCAGGTGAGGGATGGTACTCATTTCCGTCACTGGTACAAAGCGCCCCAAACATTTCATTCCCAGGGTTATAGAAAGCTCGGATATTAAGCACGTGTCCATGCCCACATGCCCAGTCCCAACCCCTATTATCACTTCCAGACATGTTCAAAGACCAATCATCTCGTTCGATAACAGTCAGTCCAGCTGAATAGTGGGAACCGCTAACAAGTACTCGTGCAGTGACGGAGAATGCATAATTCGTACGTCCTTTACTGTCATTTTCAACGTACAACAGCTCTTGAGCACCTAAGTGAGTCCCACCATGCATTTTGTTAACTACGTAGGCACTGGGTACTTCGGATAAGGGTTTTTTATCCCACTCCATTAACCAAATCTGATCGTTGTATTTCTTTTCGTTATCCGTACCTTCAACACTGGAGAGATTGTCCTCAATTTTCATCCAGCTAGTGCCATGCTCCTCTACTAGGTCTTTCTGAACATCGTAGCGCTCACTAGCCTTGTATTCGGTGTTACATAAAACAGCAACTCTTGAGCAATCTGCACTGGCTGTAATACCGTGTGATTCATAACACTGCTTTAGAATCGTGGTATTACCAGTTTGATCAAAGCTGGAAGTTTCAGGGTTGTATTGAAGCTCGTAAACAGAACCGTAGGTAGTATCTGATGCTTTCTGGCCTTCGGATAAGGTCGTAGATACAAACATCCGTGGCTTATCCGTATCTGTAGCACAAGTTGCCGTATAGCTTCGGATAGGAATGTCGATATTCTCCTCATCCTGTTCACTATCTGTACGACCGATATAGTGCGCCAGCTGGTAAACTTCCTGTGCATTGATCATTGCGTTAGGTAACGTGATGTCCGTCGCTGTTATCGTGGCAAACTCCAGCTCTGATCTCGCCACCTCCCCAGTTGTTACCGTTGAAGGCTCATTATCGGGGATTGGTGTATCCCCCCCGGTATCATCAGACCCACCGCCCGCTCCCTGGTCACCACCACTGTTCGTATCACCATTGCTACCTCCGCAAGCAGCCAAGGCCGCTGTAAACGCCAATACCAATAGTCTCTTGCTCAAGAATATGTCCATAGTTGCCAAAGTACCTTCTTTTTCTAATTTTGGTGTTAGGTATCGAACTAGAATTAAGTTCCAATTAAGTCGCGAAATGAAAATAAGAAAAGCATTCTAGCGGGGTCACAAATTATTTCTGTGCAGCACTTAATAAATTACATTATGAGGCAATTATCAAGAAAGGTATAAACGTGACACTATGTGTCACCTATTTACAAATTGAGTTGCCCCAGGCGGCTGAATGTTGAAAAACCGCATAAAACACAGGCGCTGACACTCTTTGGTTTGATCTACAGAGCGAACTTAAAAGGATGACTTGGTTAATCTGCAAGCCTTATCTCAACCGTCAATTAGATATTGAGGCGTGCATTTATTCGACAGCTTAGGCAGCGCCATCGGTTTGACAACTTTCACTTAATAGATCGTTTCTGAGTTGCTCTCTTTAGCCAGCACAGAAGAAAAGAGACTCCAGCCGCTTGAATCAAAAGACTGGCAAACTAAAGGCATGAATACCGCCTACGCACATGGAGGAGAAATATAATTTTATGACAAAATATTACTCTGACAGCAATTATTCTTGAGCGACTTTCTTTATCAGCTGTAAAGTATAAATTTCTAACCATAGAGATCGTGGGCAATCAAGCCGTGGGGGGATGCCAGCGGTGCAGCGCACACACCTGGTATAGGTATAATTTGGTGTCAATATTTCACTCTGCCCCCATTTTTCTCGCGAACGTTTCCCCCAACAAAGGCCCAGCTCATCTTTATCCCATAGCCATAAGCTGTATTGTTCCAGCATCTGGTGCTTCCTAAGCCCCAATGACAATAAGTGACATAGTATCGTTTGTAGTTTATTACCCCAAGCCCCACAGATTCATTTAACTTTGAATAAAACAAATTGTCGGTATATCCAATAAATTGCAGGCGACTCACTTCTAACTATTCTATGCGGATTATTCTTTACATAGTCATTCGGTACGCCATCTATTTCTAGTCTAGATCTTCCTAAAACTGTTTCCCAAGCGCCCTTAAACCCTTAGTGCCGGTCAATAAAGCACCAATTTTCAACCCTGCCTCAACTGCACCGAATCTAAATGCGGTTGCACCAAGTCCAAACTGCTCTTAAGAAAAAATAGGCTCAGAGCAGAATATTCACGTCGAAATAACATACTTTCGGCTTCATTAAGAAAGAGCAGGACCAACCGGAGCAATCAACAAGGACAACCACATTTTATCTGGCCAATCGCTCTGATCCTACCCACCAACGACGGACACTCTCTTAAGCGATAAACTACGCAGCAGAGGTGCCCTATGACACGATCAAGTAAA
>NZ_JBGMEL010000018.1:0-87246 GCF_041447225.1 Microbulbifer echini
ACATTACGTATATCTGGGTTCTGGAGCGGTGGTTGTACCTCGCGGTAGTTATGGATCTGTACTTTCGTCGTATTGTAGGTTGGGCATTCGACTCCCAGATGACCGATGAATTGACACGTAGAGCATTGAAAATGGCTCTAGAGCGACGAAAAATAAAGCCTGGACTAATAGTTCACTCTGACAGGGGTGTGCAATATCGTTCATAGAAATACCAGGATCTCTTGTCCGAAAGCAAGTGCAAGCCGAGTATGAGTCGCCAGGCTAACTGTTGGGATAATGCGGCAATGGAATCATTCTTTAGCAGGCTAAAAGTCGAGCTGGTCTATGCCGGAACATTCGAAAGCGAAGAGCAAGCAAAATCTGAGGTGTTTAAATACATTAAGATTTTCTACAATAGGGTTCGAAGGCACTCTGTATTGGGCTATGTAAGTCCAGCAGAGTATGAACGAAACTACGCATAGTTAGAGTGGTGGGCAAGACCAATATCATGATGAAATTCATCTGGATTGGAGTAATAGCTATCTATCTTACGTGATAGATAGGGTCCAGAAATATAAACATACTTTTACATCACGCTAGCTATTTCGCGGACCATACAGTGGCTAAGCTTATCGTAAGTCACAATATATCTAAAGGGAATTTAGTAGGCTCGCTACAGCCAATTTCTGAAATACTATATTTGCCTCTGATTTTACTGAGGAATTATATTGGAAGTTCGTGATGCCTGTTGGGGAGGTTTGGCCATATGTGCGAAGAATCATTTAGTAAGTGACAGCAGCATTGGCCCTTCGGACTAGACGGTTCGGTTGCCCCTCCAGGGGCGTTATATTTAAATAGATGACTGCCCACAACCTTGGTCAACTAATCCGAAGGTTTTATGTGGGGTGCAAGTATTTACTGAAGAAGAATGAATACAACTAAGTAATTTGGAGAATACTCTAAATCCGGACAGATATTGCATGGAAGAAAAAAGAATGAAAATGGCTATAGGGCTATGTGATAAGTGTGATTTTTTCTGCGAGTACGGAAATTCACTTTCGAATTTAGGCCGTTCAAGGCTTCTTGGAATATGTCATATCTGTGCAGTAGGTAGAGAATAATAGAAACAGGTAGAAGGGTGTAGCAAAATATATTACCCCTCTTCCGTAAACGTTATGCTAGTATTTCGTCTATGTCGGTGTCTCGATAGTCGGGTTGATGTAAGGAAGTTTTTTGAATGTCGAAAGGTAGGTTATTGGGGTTAGCATTGCTGTTACTAGCCTTGGGATTAATGGCTGATTTTTATAGCAAGATTCAGGAGAAAAAGCGTCTTCATCAGGCAGCGGAAGCGCAGGAGCAACGGGATAAAGAACAAAAAGCTCACCAGCGAAGAATGCAGGAACTTCAGGAGCAGAACCGTCAACGTGAGACATTAATCAGCCGCGAAGAAGAGCTGATGCGGCTTCGCCAAGATATGCTAATTCAGGCCAACAAGATTCAGAATAAGGCGCTACGCTCAGCCAATCTCTCTCAAGGCTTGCACATGGGTACCATACTTAAAGTTGCGGTGACTGAGTTCTATCAATTCCACGGACGGGTACCGGAATCTAATGGGGAAGCGGGTCTTGAGGAGCCAGAGGAATATGCCAAAGGCACTTTGACCTCAGCCGAATTGCGTGCTGGCGGCGTAATTGCGCTGATTTATACCGCGGATACTGGCATTGATGGTGGTGAGGTTTATTTGGTACCCAGAGAGCGAGCTTTTGGTCTAGGTTGGTCTTGCGAGTCTCCAGATTACCGAGATATTGATCAGCTACTCTCCTCTTGTGTTTATGCCCAAGGTCGGTATTAGTCAGCTGTTGACTTAGCCGCTCTATAGGCTCAGCCACAACAGCTATACAAGGCTGGATAGTTCGACTCCGAATCTGTAGCGGGGTAGCTTACCTTGTGCGTGGCCCGTGCGTCCCTATTGGCGCGCAAAACGTAAGTTGCACCGGTCAGAGGTGTTCAAACCGTATTAAAATTAAATTGTTATGCGGCTCTTTGAAGCCATCCAAGTGTTTGGCGAAAGCGGACTTACGTGAAATCAAGATAAGTTATGGATATGAAGCTATTCAATTCTTCATGTGGGACCACAATAGGAAATTTTGCATGTAAATTATCCATACTCGGTTAGGTATATACTTAAGAAGTGTGGTCGGTTGATTTAGATTTTTTAATTGTGTTTAACGATAAAATTAACTTTGCGTCTTTACTGTTGTAAAACCAAAGTCCCAGCTCATGGCGACGTTATATGAAACAATATGCAGAGTTGGCAATAAAAATTTTGCGGCATATCTAGCTCTAAATAATTTGGGAAATACCTTGCCGCTTCTCCTTGCCTCAGGAGCTTGGATCAACCGTGAAGGAGCACCGGTTATCCTTGTTGTCGGGTTGGCAGTTATTCCTATAATCATGGGTATACTGCTTTGGATATATGCTCCCAAGATAGCTGACAAAAAGATAAGTTCAAGTGTGAAGGATGATGCTATTTCTGAGGGGGGGTTAGTGGTCGCTGGTGTATTTCTCATTGGGGTCTACTGGGCATTGAAATCCGTGGGGATTATTCTTAGTCAATTTTTAAATAGCGGAACTGTAGACTATGGTTATGTCTCTGTGCTCTTAATTTCTGTTTTTCTTATTTTAGGCGGTAAATTTATTACCAATATGTACCATAAATTAAGAACTGCAGGCACAGGAGTATAATCGGGATATATAACTGATGGTCTATTTAGCATGCTTTTCGATTTTACTATATCTCTTGTACTTATATCGCGTAATAAGATGTCAAATTGGCTGTATTTGATAGTGGTTTTAAGGCTGGAGAGCGTCTCAATATCGTGATGTCTATATTTTATTCGATATTAATTTTTCTGACTGTTGGACTATTTATTGGAACTGTCATATATACAGCCCATGTCAGTGAGAAACCTTACAGAATTATGTCAATGCTTTCGTAGCATAGTAAGAAGCCTATTTTCTATATAAATCAATGAGCTGGGTTCTTGTGTGCGTTATCGGTCGCCTGCTATGATTGCGGCGATTCCCATGTCTTAGGTTTGAGAAACGACATCTGGCAGGGAAAGTTTGTAGGCTGGGTAAAAATCCAATGCAGAGAATATCAGGGAAACCTGGCAGCGGCGTTTCGGTAGACCGAATGAAGGTACCGATACCAAGGTCTACGTCCCTACATGCAACCCACGAAGCCGGTGCTGATGAAACCTTGTTAGAAAATAATCGGGCCAGCCCGAAGAAGACGATTCACCGTGGTGGCTAGAATTCAGACGATGTAATTAAGCAAACTTTTACTTGGCAGAGAAAGCTAAAAAAATGAAGTTACCACCCCGATCAAGTGCGCTGCAGTTTCCGTAGAAACAACTGAATCCGACTCTAAATAGGAAACCTCAACAACTCGGCAATGTCAATCTGCATATTAACTGCACCGGCGGTCATTTTCTTGACGGTGCCGTAATATATAACCTCCTCAAAGGTCATAAGGCCGATGTCGAAACCTGGATTGAAGGTATTGCTGCAAGCAGGGGCAGTGTGATCGCCCTAACCGGGGATACCGTAGGCATTGCCGAAAACGCCTATTGCCTCCTACACAACCCCAGCCCCACTTCCAGAATTGATGAAAGAACGCTAGAAAAACCAAGGGAATACTCGCCAAAGTAAAAACCACCATGATCGGCCTCTACGCCTCAAGTATCAGTTATCCTACAAGGAAATTAGCCGGGTAATGCATGGCGAGACCTAGTACATTGGCGCCGAAGTGGTAGAAGCCGGCTTTGCCATTTGTGCTACAACAGAATTTGAGATAGCCGGTAACTTTAACGGTGATCTCTTTAATCATTTAAAAAATCGTAAACTATGCCGAGTACTAGTCTCGCATAACTGGATACAATCGCTGATAATGGGGTCGCACTGTAGTATAAGTTAAAGATTAGCTAGTTACTGCGCCTGATATTCAAGCCTAAACACAGGTACAAAGCTACAGCTTGGTAATGCAGGAAAGTTAGAGCAGTAAGCGCAAAAAAGCTATCGTATCATAGTTATCTTTGTAATTACTTTGGGTGGATGAAAGGTTTACCTTGCTCAATTCCTATTGGCCTGTAAATTTTTTTCTATCTCTGTAGTGTGGTAATTAAAGGTTCTTAACTGAATTTCCTAATTTGAATCTTTCTTGTAAAAGAATTTCTAAAGCGCGGCATATTATGGTTTTTTTTTGAGCCTTGTGAACTTCTCCGAAAGGGTTCTTGCGGGGGGGGATAGGGAGGTGCTCTGTTGATAAGTCAGCAACCCGTACCGGTGAAATGATGAATAACGCATTTCTAGGATATCGGTGCTATCAGGTTTGGACCTCATCAGGTGACAGATTGATGAATTTTTCAATCTGAACCGATCCAACAGAAGATATTTGCTGTCCCTGTTAGGTATGGGAAAGAATATGGCAAATTATACGCCTAGACCGGTTAGTCTACACTCTGCTTTGGCTCCTGGATTCGGCATTGCAATCTAGGAATTGCGCTGAAAGAGTATATTCAGTAACTTTAAACTAAATAATAACCATAGACTGATGCGGCTTTTTTACTACTAAGAGCGCTTCTTCCTTAGGGGGAGGCTTGGCCGTGCCGAACTTGAGTGGTAGTTCAGTTCTAACAGTCCGTTGAATGGCTTTACGGAAACGCAAGGCGTTTACTAGTACTTTTGTGCTGATAGCAATAAGTACAGGGTTTTAGCCGCGTATATCAGTAGCAAATCACAATAAACACAATAATGAGAGAGAAAGCGATGACCCCGGAAGAACGATACGAGAAGGTGAAGGGCCTGCAGCCACTGGAGCTTCTCTACAGAAGAGAAGATGAAGAGCCAGAGACGGTATTTCTTCGTCAAATGCAGCGACGCCAGTGGCGGGATTACACTTGGCGCGAGGTAATGGACAGAGCCAGGCGTATCGCGGGTTGTTTGCGCAGTCGTTTTGAGCCCGGTGATCGTATCGCGATTCACGGTAAAAATTGTGCCGACTGGATTATTGTTGATGTTGGCATCATGCTCGCCGGAATGGTGAGTGTACCCTTGTATCCGGGCCAATCGGCCTCCTCTATGTCTTATGTATTAAAACACTCCGAATCAAAACTACTGTTTTGCGGAGCTACGGATAACAATGCGGCCCTGCAGGAGGTAGCGGACACCTTGCCTTCTGTAGCGATACAGCGTTGTGAAATTCACTGCGCAGAAGAGTTGGAGGCAGTCATAGCGACCAGTGAGCGCTATGAGGAAAGGCCGGTTTTCGATGCGGATGATCTCTTCACAATCATGTACACCTCAGGAACCACCGGTAACCCCAAGGGGGTGATGCATAGCTGGTCTTCAGTGAGCTTTGTAGTGCCCAATATGATTCGCGGCTATGGCTTTAACGAAAGCGATCGAGTTCTCTCTTATTTGCCGCTTGCGCATGCGGCCGAGCGTATTCTGGTGGAATTTCACTGCCTCTACTCCGGCACCCCGGTGCACTTCCCGGAGTCCCTGGATACTTTCCTGGAGGACTTGCAGCGCACCAAGCCCACTATGTTCTTCTCGGTGCCCAGATTGTGGACCAAATTCAAGGAGGGGATCGACGAAAAGATTCCACCCGCTTTACAGAATGTATTGCTGCGAATCCCTGGCCTGAGTACTTGGTTAAAAAACAAGGTGCGCACAGGGTTGGGACTGGATCAGGCACGAATGTTAGTCACTGGGGCGTCTCCCATTTCCATTGAACTATTGCGCTGGTATGAGCGCATGGGGATGCAGATTGCTGATGGCTATGGGATGACAGAAAACTTTATTTATGGCTGCTTTGTGATGCCGGGTGAAGATCCTGTGCCGGGTACCGTGGGTAAGCCCTATCATGGCTGTGAAGTTAAAATCTCTGGCGAGGGGGAAATTCTGTTCAAAAGCGGCGCTTTAATGAAAGGTTATTACCTAGAACCGGAAAAAACTGCAGAAGCGATTCGCGATGGGTATTACCATACCGGGGATTCTGGCTTTATTGATGAGCGTGGCCTTTTACATATTACTGGCCGCATTTCTGAAACTTTTAAAACCAGTAAAGGAAAGTTTATTCAGCCAAGTTTACTGGAAGGGCATTTTGGTAACGAAACGCTGCTGGCACAACTTTGCATACTGGGCCACGGTATGGATCAGCCGGTGATGTTGGTGACTTTATCAGAGTCCGCGGAAAAATTGCCGCGCACCGAAGTCAATGAACAATTGCGACGTGTCCTTGAGTCGGTCAATGAGCGGTTGCCGCAGCATGAGCGTATTCGCACAATCTTTATTTGCAAGGAGGAATGGACCCCATTAAACGAGTTCCTGACACCCACCTTAAAAATAAAGCGTAAAGTCCTGGAGTCACATTACCAGCCGCTATTTAAGCAATATGCGGATGCCTCAGGTATTATCTGGGAGCCGAGAGATATTGCCAGTACAGAAAAATTACAGGCGGATTTGCAGGCCGCCGATTAAGGCGATCTAAACGCCGTAATAAAAAAGCCCGCCAGTAAACCACTGCCGGGCTTTTTTATTGAGAAATTTTTTCTAAGGGCTGTTTGCCTGCTTAGTGCGTATAACTTAGGCAGTTTGTTGTGCTGTCGCTGCGTCCAACCTCAATACTGTCTGCGGAGCACTCGAAGTCGTCATTAAACTTGCAGTCTTCCATTTTGCAGGCACCTACACCGGCGGTGCGGGAGCTGCGGGTATGTTTGGAGTTTGTGAAGAAGGTGTCGCAATCGGGGTCAGAGCCCTCGCCTATAGTGATTGCCCGGGCATGGCAGGCATCGTTGGCATTATAGGCGCACTGGGTTGCGGCACATCTGCTGACTTCTGGCATATCTGTCGCGATAATCATGGCTGTCTTCTCCTAGTTGGTAAGTTGGAGACTAGTACAGGCCCTATCCATGTCAATGAAAAACCATAATTTTTGTAGGGTATTGGGGCTGTTGATTTATCCGAGGTTGGCAGGGAAAAATACTAGCGATCTCTCATGCCAGTTGAGTAAATTATCGGCACTTGGAGCTATAAGAATGAGTGTTTATAACCCTTGGGAATTAGCGCTGCTGCTGGCTTCCCATGCCATCAAGAGTAATTCAATAGTCTCGCCCGGCAGGGTGATACGGCGCTCTATTTTTAATCCTATTTTTTCCAAAAGTTTCACCGAGGCTAGGTTTTCAGGTTGTGTTATAGCAACGATGCGTTTTAAGTTTAGTTGCTCTCGGGCAAATACCATTACAGCGCGGGCGGCCTCCAGTGCATAACCTTTTCCACGATACTCGGGCAGAAAAGCAAAACCAATATCGGCATCATCGAGGCTATCTCGTTTAATTAGTCCACAGATACCAATGCCTGTGCCATCGGTGAGTGCGACTTTAAAAAGACCAAACTGGTGTTGGCGGTACATGATCATGGGGCCAGTTTGTATATAGTCGCGTGCTTGCTTTAGGTTGCGTACCCCCCGATCGCCAATATTCCGCAAGAAATCTGCATCGTTAAGTAGAAGAAGGATCAGTTCTGCATCAGCGTCTGACAGTTCCCGCAGTGTGAGGTTGGGCGTGTTTATTTGGAACATGTGAGCAAGAGAAAGGTTAATGGGTGTTTAGTTTCCCCGTTGGAATTGTGTTTGGCTAGATGTTTGGCGGGGAGGAGATGTGCCCCCTTACGGGGGCACTGAGTGAATCACTAACGCCGGATTAGAAGCGGTAGGTCACGTTCACTGATGCAGACTCAGCCGCAGGGCGGGAGGTCATGTTTGCACTCAAAGCGATGGACTCAGCGGCTTGCCAGCGAATACCGGCAATCAGGCCCATGCCGTCATCGAACATGCCCTGATCCACACTGGAGTAGCTGGGCATGGCATTCATGTTACCAGCCATGGACTTAACGCCCACTTCCAAGGTGTCCTCATCGGTGCCGTTGGTATCTTCATACCAGATTTGTGCGAAGGCGTTTACAGTATTCCAGCGTTTATTGGCGAAGGCACCAAAGCGCATGGTGGTGTAGCGTCGTTCCTGGTCACCGTAGTGCATACCAATCGGGTCGTATTCAGCGTCAGCTGAGTCGGTGTAAGTAAAGCCTTCGATAGCGTCTTCGGTATAACCGTCAACTTCCATGGAGGCACGGGTTACACCAACGAAGGGACCAAACTGAAAGCTGGATTCGCCGAGCAGATTGGCACCGGCGGTCAGGCTCAGAGTGGTGTTCTCACCGGAAGTATCTCCTTCCAGCTCTGAAGTGAAGCTGTTGCCGAGGGCCAGGGCACGGTTTACCTGGTCGAAATCCACGTCGGTCAGAGTCGCACTACCTTCCACGAAGAATATATCGTGGTGGAAACGGCCGAACAGGCTGTAGTTGGTAGAGGTGGACTCGATGTCGGAGCGGGCATTATCCACATCGATATCAGAGCGACTTACCGCGAAGCCCAGCTCCAGGTTGTCGCGCAGGGCGAAGGTCATACCAATCAGATTGGCGTTACTGTCACCGCTCATATCGGCGGCGAAGCTGTTGTCGTAGTCGATATCACCGAAAACACTGCCCGCGAATACACCGGTCTGAGCTTGGCTATAGCGTACACCGGCCAGGTTTTCATCCAGGCTATTAGTGTGGGTGCGTGCAGCCTGGGCACCGATATCCGGCAGCTGACCGGCCACCTGGGCGGCATTGACAATTGCGGTGTAGTAGTCGGCGAGAACCTGCTGACCAACCTGGGTGGGATGCACGGTATCGTTGAAGATTAGTTTGGAAGCATCGGGGGCCGTGCCATTTACACCGTATACTTCATGTTCAATGCACTCACCGCCGCTGCCGTCATAGCAGTACTGGCTTTGATCGAACTCTGTGGATAGGCCGAGTTGACCGGCATTATTCAGAGCCACTTTAAGCAGACCGGCCTGGTCGACCATCAGTACGCCATCGATATCTTTGGCCAAGTTCAGAAGGTTGGTATTAAAGCCTTCGGAGGCCTTGTTCGCACTTAGCAAAGCTTCATCAATGGCTGCTGTGAGTTTTGCGTTAGCTTCATCCTGGGTCATTAGACCAGCCGCTACAGCCGCCTCAAGTTGAGCTGCGCTTTCACTGGACTCAACAGCATCTTTAACTGCCTTATAAACAACTGGCGTCTTACTGATATCCGGCACATTGGATACCAGAATATAGTTAGCTCCTGCGTTGGATAGAGCGCCTGCAGCGCTCGCAAGCATGACTGATGCGACGCCTGCACTAACGGTAGCTTCTTCGATGCTTATTTCGCCTTTGGCAACACCTTTGAATCCGCTCAGCAGGTCATTACCACCGCCATTTACCCAGTAAAGGGCGTTGGCATCAGCTGTTCCAAGAGTAGTTTCCAGATACCCCCTCCCTGTGGGATGAGGATTACCGGTGGTGCCGGAGTCTGCAATGATAGTAGCCGGTGCGGCTTTAATCATTGCCTCTAGAACAGTAGCCTGAGCTTTGAGCTGTGCGGCAGTTGCTGCGTCCCCAGCGGCTTCATATTGCTCTGCGGCTGCAAGGAGCTGGGCAACCTTAGTAGGTCCCAGGAGTAATAACCCCAACTGATCTAAGTCCGCATACAATTCAGTCGCGGTCTGGCGTGTGGGATCTGGCAACAAGGCACTAGCGAAGTTATGCATGCTGGGATCGTAGGCCAGTCCGTTAGCTTCTAAATAGGCCAAATAGTTTTGAGTGCCAACAATATTTAGCAGGACATCTGCAGCTTTATGCCCGCCTACAGCCCAGCCAGTACCAATATTAGGTAGGGCACTAGCCACTTGCTCTTTTGCGGAAGTTAGCAGCGCCTCATCACTTAGAGTGTCGTCAACTTCAGGGAGGCACAAAGACAGCCCGGCGCAAGAGGGTGTGACAGAACCTAGTCCTAAGTTCTGAGATAAGATGTTAATAGCAATATCATTCGCGTCACCGCCATTGGTGAAAGCTTGGTAGTTACCTACATCGGTCAGGCTGTCACCAAAAGCAATAACTTGACTAAAGGCTGAATCTTCTGCGGTCGCAGAAATGCTGGTGAGGGATGCAAGTGCAATAGCCGCCGCAAGGCTGCGCTTGGCGTTGGGCATGGTTTTCTCCTAGTCGCGGTAATGGCACACCCGCGGAGACATCGGGAGGAATCCAGAGGAAACAACTGGGCGTGCATCTTTTATTGTTTTTTGTTCCTGTACCTCAAGGAAGTTCGGCAATACTAGCGGATTTGACCCAGACAATAAAATAAGTCACGGGCAAAGTGGCTGGCTGCTTGGTCACACCGGGATTGGAGTGGCCTCAAGGCACGCTACAAAGTGGCGCAATAGTACTGAATGATTGTTTTTAGGTAAATGCGCTACAACTTTTTATTTATTCGGTGCATGGTGCGGCTTGTGTCAGGGGAGGGCAAGTGTTTTCTCGAGTGGTAGGTACCCAGGTACCGTAAAATAATTTTTTCCCCAAACTCATCGGGGACTTTTTTAAAATATATACGAAGTTGCTGTTGTAGGTGGTTTCTGGTTATTGGAATTGAAGAATATGGTAAATGCTCGGCATAAGGTCAATTTGGCTGAAGTGCAGATTAGTGCTGTGCGCGCCCAAGGGGCGGGCGGTCAGAATGTAAATAAAGTCTCCAGTGCGATTCACTTGCGATTTGATATAAAAAATTCCTCTCTGCCCGAGGACATTAAATATAGGCTACTGCAGTTGCGGGACCAGAGAATATCTACTGACGGTATTATAGTTATCAAGGCCCAGCGTTTTCGCACTCAGGAAAAAAATCGTGCGGATGGATTGGAACGATTGCAGCAGCTGATTGAGGATGTATCGAAAGTACATAAACGACGTATTGCGACAAAACCCAGTCGCGGTGCAAAGGAGCGGCGGCTGAAAAGCAAAAACCGCCGTTCCCAGGTAAAAGCCATGCGCGGAAAAGTCAGTGATTAAATACAAGGGGGTACTCCTATAGCCCTATGTCTGAAATCCTTATAGGTAAGCGGGCAGGAAAAAAATATTTTTACCGTGAGAATTCAAGCGGCCACTGATTTATGACACCGATCTACAGGGGTGCACTGTGAAGAAGTAGATGATCCACAAAGCCTAGTTGCGGGATTATGATTCACTTTATTGCATAAGGCGCTTTAGTTCACCGAGGGTAAGGAGATCTGGCAACAAGATCTTGGTATTCCATGTGTCTTTGCCCCAGCTCAAATCTCAGATCTTCAATCTCGTGCCCCAGTTCACTATGGCGTAGTTTGAGGCGTGTGATATCGGCAAGTAAGGTAACTCGCTCTTCGCGAGTGGCCTCATCAGCCACGAGTAACGCGCCAATTTCAGTCATGTCATCCAAGAGGTGTTCTCGCTCCAATTCTCGGTCGTGAATGGCAGCCTCAAGTTCTTGCACCGCACTTTGTGCAGTAAAAAGATCCCGGCCAGTTTCATAACCACGCAGAAAGAGTCCCTCAAGGTCTGCGGGACAGACGCCATTGTAGTTTTCTCCGGCGCGCCCCTCGGAAAAGCCCCGCAGCTCTGTACAAAAAAGCACCAAGCCCTCGTCTCGTCCGCCACGATAAGCACTGGCGTTCAGCTGAATAGCATATTTTGCACAGGATTCCCGGCGTTTGCCCATGTAATCCAGCCCCCGCCCTTGGGCGCCGTCTTCATAACCCAAAGCCTGCCAGTCAGCCATGTGGCACTCATCTTCACTCATGGTGGCGCAGCCTGCGCTTAGGAGGATTAGGGTGATTAAAGGAAGGATTCCATATTGTAGCTTCACTGCCATGTCCTATTACCGGGCAAAAACACAGTTTAAAGAAGGAAACCTGACTGAAAGCTGAAGATACAGGCTAAGAGCTTAATAATTTGGAGAGAAAAAGGGATTACCTTGTGGCAAGAGGTGGATATCTTTAGGGGGATAGCGATTGAACCTTCAGTAGACACAGCGCTGTGCAGCCGGTGAATGGCGTTCTTACCTGTTCTTTGAGCTTTATAGAATCCATTTTATTGGATGGCTTTAGTAGGGGGGCATGGGTCAGAGATGATTTTGTGGTCTTCTAGATACATCTTTGGGTCCAGCCAAGAGGGTATTCATAGTGGCATGAATATATGAAGTAGTTATATATATTGGAAAACCATGTTTCGGCTATAAGCCACCCTGAAGGCTAGGGGTTTTTCTGATCTATTAAGTGATTACTAAAATCCAGATAATTAAAATATATCAATCAGGCTTAAATTTTATGTTTTCTGGTTGTGTTTGTTGTTTGGTTTTTTATTGAAGGGGGTAGGTGTCCATTTCAAAGATTGAATTATATTCAGTAATTTTTAACTTCTCTAAAGTCTTAAAAATTATTATTTGTTTTTTGGTGAATGGTGCTAAATTATTCAAGTACCGCTTGCTGGGTGGTGCTTGTTGTCTGTTTTTGGCTTGGAGTTAAATAAATTTCCACCCCTGCTTTTTCAAAATTTGAATAATAAAGATAGTTTCAATTGCCTTGCAGTATTTCATGCTGAGTCAGGTTGCGTCTTTAAGTTCAATGTTTGTGCGTTATTTGAATGTTGCCGGCGTTCGATTTTGCTGTTTGTGCAAGATTTTTGCATGAGGTTTCAGCGCCCTCCTGTGTTAATTGGGGAAATGCCGACTTGCGCGGGGGGGAATAAATCAATGTGGAGAAGATAATGAAAAAAATGATTTGTACATCGCTACTAGGGCTGCTTGCTGTGCCTGGTATAACTTTGGCGGAGGAGTTGTGGATAACGATCGGCAGCGATGGTTATCAAACCCTGAAAAAAAATAGTGCACTTGTGGCTAAGGAGTCTCTCAGCGCACAAGGAGAGCGCAACGGTATAAC
Source organism: Microbulbifer echini (assembly GCF_041447225.1). Lineage (NCBI taxonomy): Bacteria > Pseudomonadati > Pseudomonadota > Gammaproteobacteria > Cellvibrionales > Microbulbiferaceae > Microbulbifer > Microbulbifer echini. The sequence continues at coordinate 12,873 of NZ_JBGMEL010000018.1, forward strand.
CATATTGAAGGTGAATGAGGATAATTTATCCGATATTTCTACGATTATGCATAACAGCCACAATCGCTGTGGTGGTTTTATGGTGCATGAATCTCTTCAGGAGGCGCAAAAAGCTCAGCTCTCACCACTGATTAGCACGATGAGGAGTGTTGCCAGTTATACCGTCGATAACGCCAGTGTGGTGAATGCTCTACAAGCGGAAATTTCTGAAGCAAATATCCGCTCGACAATTAATAGCCTTTCCAGCTTTACCAATCGTTACTACACCACTTCAACAGGTGTGGAGGGAGCGGAGTGGATTCGAGATAAATGGCAGGCATTAACCAGCTCTCGCAGTGATGCCTCAGTGCAGCTTTATAGCCATAGTTGGGCACAACCCTCGGTTATTCTCACGATTCAGGGGCAAACGGAACCGGATGAAATTGTGGTGCTGGGCGCGCATTTAGATTCCACCGTTGGCTGGGGTACGGGTGAGGGCACGAGAGCGCCAGGGGCCGATGATGACGCCTCGGGAATTGCAACCCTCACTGACGTTGTCAATGCCATAGTGGCAACAGGTTACAAGCCGGCGAAGACTCTGGCGTTTATGGGCTATGCGGCGGAAGAGGTCGGCTTGCGCGGTTCCGACGATATCGCCACGGATTATAAGAGCCAAAATAAAAATGTGGTCGGTGTCCTACAGTTGGATATGACCAATTATTATGGCTCTAATAGCGATATTTATATTATTGGCGATTACACCAATAGCGCACAGAATGCTTTCCTCAAAGACCTTGCTCAAACCTATCAGGGGAGTCTCAGTGTCGGCACCACTAATTGTGGTTATGCCTGCTCCGATCACGCCTCCTGGCACGACCAGGGTTATGCGGTTTCTTTCCCTTTTGAGGCCACTTTTAACGGGTCTAATCCCTATATCCACACGGTCAACGATACTCTTGCCAGCAGTGGTGGAGATGCCAATCACGCAGTGAAATTTGGCAAGTTAGCGGCAGCCTATGTGGCGGAACTGGCCAAAGGCGCTATCGGTGATGATCCCGGCCCTGATCCGGACCCAGATCCCGATCCCGATCCTGGCCAAGAGCAGACCGAAAACTTCTCAGGCAGTGTATCGCGTGGAGGGGAGGAAAATTATGGGCCGTTTAGTGTGGCGCCGGGTACGAACTTTGTGGCGAATATGACGGGCACTAACGATGCCGATCTATATGTACGTTTTGGGGCTGCTCCCACCTGGCGTTATTATGATTGTCGTCCTTATGAAAGTGGTTCCACGGAAAGCTGTAGTGTGCAGGTCCCCAGCGACGAGAGCGAGGCGTATATCATGATTCGTGGTTACAGTCGCCTGACTTCCAGTTTTGAGCTGGAGGTCACTTACACTCCTCAGTAACTTTAATCGTCCGGGTTGAAGGTATCCGGGGTGAGTCATCTCTTTACTTCGCCTGGCCGTAAGATGCCGGCTCGAATTTATGAATCTGCGATATTTCATGGATTCGAGTCGGTTTTTATTGCCCAGACAATCCCTGTTTCACATAAATCCAGAAAGTTATTGTTTACTCATTTTTACTTTTGATATCGGGAAAATGACACGATTGGCAGTAACGCCTGTTAGTTCGGTATATGAGTCGTTTTTATAGGTAAAATTAAGCGCCATCCATTTTGGTTTCTAAGGTAACTGTTGTCTAATCGGTTGAGGCAATTTGGTTGAAGATCAGTCCCTTGAGTCCTGTGGTCAAAATTAGCCGTGCACAAGACAAATTGAGCGAGTGCCAAGTGCCTAAATTGCAGGCCGGATCTCCGGCATGCCTAAGAATAATAATTGTGCATCACTAATCAGGGTATCTGGTGGTGTGCTGTCCGAATGCATAATGAAAGAGAGGACGGACAACATGCAAACTCACTTACTGAAACCTTTATCCCTGGCAATCGCCTGTACGTTGAGTGCACCGGCAACCTTTGCCCAGGATCAGGAAAGCTCAGCTTCTGCGGCAGATAATCGTGCCATGGAAGAGGTTATTACCACAGGCACCCGCAAGGAAGGAGTAGCTCCGACCGAAACCCTGTCACCGGTAGATGTTGTTGGTGGGGAAAAGCTCGCCGATCAGGCCAGCTTTGACTTGACCGATTCCCTGGCAAAAATTGCCCCGTCCTTTAACACTCAGCGCTTTCCCATTGCCGATGGTACGGCATTTATTCGCCCGGTGACTCTACGCAATCTATCCCCAGATCAAACCTTGGTGCTGGTTAATGGCACGCGGCGACACCGCTCGGCCCTAGTCAATTTACAGCTTGCTCCTCTGGGTACGGTCAATCAGGGCGCTCAGGCCGTGGACTTTGCCACTCTGCCATCTATGGCAATTGAGCGGGTGGAGGTGCTGCGTGACGGCGCCTCGGCTCAGTACGGCTCCGATGCCATCGCTGGTGTGGTGAACATTATTTTGAAGGATGATGCCGAAGGGTTCGGTTTCTCGGCGCAAACCGGTGAATATTTTGAGGGTGATGGCACTCGCAATAGTTTTGCCGCGAATGCCGGTTTTAATCTGTTGGACCGGGGGTTTGTAAATGCCACCGTGGAATATTCTAAGTCCGACAAAACCTGGCGAGGGGTTGCCCGTCCCGATGCGTTAGATGTAGGTTCTGTCGTTGGTCAAGACCTGGTGCCCCTTGATGGTTTGGGTCAACGCTGGGGGGATCCAGATGTGGAGGCCTTGAAATTCTTTGTAAACAGTGGCCTGGATATTAATGAAAATCTTGAAATATATGGAAATGTTGGTTACTCAACGAACGAAACCATTTCAGACTTTTTTTACCGTGGCCCAGTTTTAGACCCTGAGTACCAGTTTGAAGCACGCTCTACGCTGCAGAAAGATAGTGATGGTGATTTTTTGCCAGATCCGGCGCCTCAATCATTGATTGACTCGATTATCGGTCAGGGCTTGAACCCCTCCGACTATTTGGTGGCCGATGACTCCAGTTCCAGTGGCTATGTGCTACGCAACCCTATCTACACCCAATTTCCCGGTGGTTATAATCCGCAGTTCGGTGCTGAAATACATGACATTTCCGCCGTAGTTGGTGCTCGTGGAGAGTTTCAGAATGGTATGGCTTGGGATTTGCGCGCCAGGGTTGCTGAGAACGAAGTGGAATATGTACTGGAAGGCTCTATTAACCCCAGTCTCGGATTATTGTCACCCACAAGTTTTAGGCCGGGTACGCTGACCCAGGAGGAGTCGAGCTTCAATGCAGATTTTGTTAAGCCTATTGATATCGCTGGTTTAGCGTCTCCACTTAATATCGCTTTTGGGGCTGAATGGCGCGAGGAGACCTATTCAATTGGTGCTGGTGATTTCTCTTCCACTGAAGTTGGTCCTACCGCAGTTTATTTTGGCGTGGGTTCGGATGGTTTCCAGGGGTTTCCTAGGGAGGCTGTAGGTAGTTACAGTAGTGAAAGTATTGCTGTTTACATTGACCTTGAGGCAGACGTAACCGATGCGCTAACACTTGGTGCAGCAGTGCGAGTTGAAGAATTTGATGAGTTTGGCTCTACATCCAATTGGAAGCTCTCTGCTCGCTACGATATCAATGATCGTTTCGCCCTACGTGGCACGGTGAATACAGGCTTCCGAGCCCCCACACCTGGTCAAGTAAATACTTTGAATGTCACTACGACTGCAGACTCTAGCGGTAACCTGATTCCAAATGGTACTTACCCTGTGAGCCATCCAGTAGCCAAGGCGTTGGGTGCGGTGGATCTTAGCCCAGAGGAATCTACAAGTTTTACCCTAGGTGCGGTTTTCTCTCCGTTTACTAATACCAGTGTTACCGTTGATTACTACAACATTGATATCGAGGAACGCCTTGCATTGCGCAATAATAAAATCGGTGCAGAAGAAATCGAGCTACTGCAGAGTGCTGGAGTGGAGGATGCTGCCTTATTGAATGACAGCAATGCTAACTATTTTGTCAATGCCTATGATTCAAAGGTGTCAGGTATTGACTTAGCTATTACCAGTGACTTTGAAGTATTGGGTAATTTATTGGTAGTCGATCTGCGTCACAATCACAATCAACAGGACGTGAGTAATATTGCCGTCAATACCATCAACGCTTCCAGAGTTTTCGATCTTGAAAACCAAGTACCCAGTGATCGCACTACGCTAACTTTTGATTTCGATACCGGCAATCTGTTTAGCGGTTACTTACGCTTGAATCGCTATAGTGATTGGGAATCTACCGGTGGTCTTTTTGGGCCGGGCGATGCATCGGATACCTATAGCTATGGTAGTGAGATATTGGTGGACCTGGAGGCGACGTTTACCCTCTATGAAAATTATAAAGTGGCCATAGGTGGGGAAAACATCTTTGATGTGTATCCGGATGATGAACAGGATGGCACCTTGCAATTTCTAGGAGCACGCCATGCTTTGACCTCACCTTTTGGCTTTAACGGTGGTTTTTGGTATCTGCGTGCAAGTGCAGAGTTTTAATCTCTTGTAGTGCTTTATTCGTGGTTAGAGGGTAATCGACCGTTAACCAGCTATTCAGCGATTCCCTCATTAAACACAAACCCGGCATTAGCCGGGTTTGTGTTTAAAGTTTCCCAGCTTTTTTGGCTGGGAATCTAGTTGCAAGCATCACTTGCTAGAATCTGCGTATTGTAATCCAGTACCATCTGGGGTTTATCCGTAAAGACACCATCTACCCCCTGAGCGGCTAACAGCGTCAGGTCAACAGAGTTATTCACGGTAAACACGTAGTTTTTCAAACCCCGCCGCTTAGCATCGGCTATCAGCTGGGTATTGGTGAAATCCAGACAGGTATGTAGAGAATAGGCTTGTAAAGGTGTTGTACAGGCGGCCAGCTCTAAGGGGACGCCGCTAATTAAAACTCCGCGGCGGACTTCGGGGATGAGTCGCAGACACTGGTAAAGCTGCTGGTGATCAAAAGAGGAAACTATATATTGATCGAAGCTCGTACCGGTATCTCTGACAAAAGCGCGGACTTCCCTCGCCACTAAGCCGGTCGTATTTGGTCCCTTGATTTCTATATTGAGTTGGACGCGGCTGCCGATCAATTCCAGTACCTCACGTAAAGTGGGTATGGTATTGCCACAGGGCAAAGAGCGTTCGCGCAGTTCCTGCGGGTGTAAATCGGTAATCAACTCACTGCCGCAAAGCAATCTGCCCAGCCGTCTATCGTGTGTTACCAGGAGCTGTTCACCGATATTCCAGACATCGATTTCAATGCCGTCCACGCCTATCTCTATCGCATGGCGTATTGCCTGAAGAGTGTTTTCGCTAGCGTGCAGCTGGTAACCGCGATGGGCAAAACAAAAGAGAGTGCCTGGGTTCATTACCGGTTAATTCCCCTGCAAAGTTTCTGAGAGCCTGCCGCTGAATTATGGCAACTGGGTGATCGATCTACCAAAGTTTGTAGGCGCTAAGGACTGACAGACAGAGAAAGAATTCTATCAGTTGGTAAGCATAAGAAGAGGCGCTCGGGGGTCCCTCTGCGCTCTCTATCGTTGAGGTTTATTCCCCAGCCAGCGCGCGATAGCGGCCGCGATGGAACACCAGAGGTTCACCACCGTTAGTGGAAAACTCAAGAACCTCACCAAGTAGAATGGTGTGATCGCCGCCCTCAATACATTGGGCGCGGCGGCAATGAAAATAGGCTGCGCACTCATCCAGGCGAGGGATACCGTTCGGGCCCTCACTCCAGTGAATCTGCCCAAATTTATCGACCCCACGGCCGGCAAATAGGTTGGAAACATGTTGCTGGTCGGCGCGTAGTACATGTATGGCGAAGTGTTCGCGGGTGGTAAAAGCCTCGTAACCCAAAGATTGCTTGTCGATGCTCCAGAGCACCAGAGCTGGGTCCAGGGATACAGAATTAAAGCTATTGGCGGTCATCCCAGCCGGTTGGCCCTCGGCATCCTGGGTGGTAATAACGGTCACTCCGGTAGCAAAATGCCCTAGGGTGTCGCGCAACAGGCGGCTTTGCTGGGCGGAAGGTGTGATAGTAGGGCTTCTTTCTGTCGTCATACGATAGTTGCTTGTACAAAAACTGTGCTAGCAGGCCATTTTACGGCAAAAGCGTACTGATTGCGCGTTTTGCCTCGCAAGCTATTAAAAGAAGCTCGAATATTGTTATTACTTTGACTTGGCGTTCATTAACGGAAGGCACTCTAGAGTGAGCCTATCTCTCTTTGCGATTGCGGCGCCAGTCACGGCAAAGCCCAGTAACTCACCCTTGGGACTGCGAAACTCAGCACAGAGGCCCTCCGAATCGCCGGATATTTTCCAACTGCCCACAGCGGTTGGGGGCGGCGGGCACACGGTGGTGGGGCGCAGGGTAGTTTTTACTGCAACAGGGATGGCGCCATAGTAGACAGGGCAAGGCTCTCCACTCAGGGTTTTGGCCAATGCGCGGGCACAGGTCATCAGAGGGGCCACATAAAATAGTTGATGACCCTCTACCTCTGCGCAGTCACCAAGAGCAAAAATGTGTGGATCACTGCTCTGTAGTAGTCGATCAACGGAAATTCCCCGGTTAGTGTTTAGGCCTGCAGTTTCAGCCAAGGAGGTATCGGCTTCCAGCCCCAACGCTGCCAGGGCTATATCGGCTTGCAGCTTTTCATCGTTGTCGAGCAGGGCGTCTAAGCCCGTTTGATTGTGCTTCAGTGAACAAATGGTTCTGCCCAGGTGAAAATTCACACCGCTGTTTGTCAGTGTCTCCTGCAGATCGCGCCCGGCGGCTTCGGGCAGAAGGGTGGCCAGAGGCCAACCCTGAGGATCCACGAGCTCAACGTCAAAGCCGGCCTGTACTAGGTCGTTTGCAAATTCACAGCCAATCAGGCCTGCGCCGATTAGTAGAACTCGCTTATGCCCTACAAGTGCGGTGCGGAAGCGGTGGTAGTCTCCCAGATTGTTGATTCTGAATAGTCTCGCCTGGGCATCGCCGGCGATAGCGGGCAATTTGCGACAGCGAGCACCGCTCGCCAGTACCAGTCGGTCGTAGTGAATTTCTGCTGAGTGATTACCCGTTTCCTGTTGTAGTTTCAGTGTTTTTGTCTTTGGGGCGATTGCTGTGACATGGGTATGCACCAGAATTTCGGCGTCCAGTTCACGAGCCATCTCCTCAGCACTGATTTGGCTTAGCTGCTGGGCTGTTTTTCCATGAGAAAGAGATGCCGATAAGAGCGGCTTAGAGTAAAAGGCGCCATCATCCTTGGAAATCAGCAGTAGGGGGCTAGTGCGGTCGCGCTGGCGAAACTCCCGCGCCAGGTTGTACCCGGCGAGACCGGTACCGATGATCACCAGTGGGGCCGATGCTTCTGGCGAGGTTTTAGCGTGGGCTGGCTCTGTGTGACTGCTCACCGGTGCTGTAGAGGCTAGCACCATATCGAATTCTTCTTTACTTACCCCGCACTGCGGGCAGCTCCAATCCTCAGGGATATCCTCCCAGCGGGTGCCTGGCGCTATACCCTCTTCGGGACAACCGCTCGCCTCGTCGTAGATCCAACCGCAGACCATGCACTCCCAGATACGCAAAGTGGAGTTATTTTTTTCGAGCGATGGGGGGGAAGTAAGCTCAGGGATAGTCGTGTCTTTCTCTTGAATGGGGAGCGCACGCATGGCGAAATCCCGCTTACTGGCCCCACACTGGGGGCAACACCACTCTTCGGGTATGTCTTCCCAACGTGTGCCTGGAGCGATGCCGTCTTCGGGCCATCCTTTGGCCTCATCGTAGATCCAGCCGCAGTTTTGGCATTCCCACTGGCGATATTCAGACATGGTGTTTCCCGGGTCGCAAAAAGGCCCCGACTGCCAAGGCATTCGGGGTTGGATTCTGTTCAATGGGAAATATAAAGGAGTTTATTGGGGGGCGCTGTTATTTGGGGGTGCGCTGGGCAATATTGGTCAGCGCATTTTGGTAGGTATTTGCGATTTCTCCCGGGTGGCTAATGGAAATACCCAAGTCGTGTACCAGTCCATCTTTCAGTCCGTAGACCCATCCGTTGACCGAGAGTGGTTGTCCTGAGCGCCAGGCGTCGCGAACGATGGTGGTTTGGCAAATATGAATCACCTGCTCCAATACATTGAGCTCGCACAGTAGATCTGTGCGCTGCTGTTCCTGAAATAGGTCGACCAGGGTGTGGTGTTTGTCGCGCACATCTTGGATATGGCGCAGCCAATTGTCGATCAGGCCAAGTTGCTCGTTATGCAGGGCCGCCTGTACACCGCCACAGCCGTAGTGCCCACACACAATAATGTGTTTCACCCGCAAAATTTCCACGGCGTATTGCAATACCGATAGGCAGTTGAGGTCACTGTGCACCACAACATTGGCAACGTTGCGGTGTACAAACAATTCACCGGGCAACAGGCCGACAATCTCATTGGCAGGCACACGGCTGTCGGCACAACCTATCCATAGGTATTCCGGGGACTGTTGTTTTGACAACTTTAGGAAAAAGTCCGGGTTTTCCTCACGGGTGGCCTCGGACCAGTCTTGGTTATTTTTTAGTAGGTGATCTAGCGAGTGCAATGGCGTTGTATCCTGATATGACCAGTTGGACATTATGTTGGCAGGATAGCGAGTTTATTCCTGCGGGCCAAGGGGGTTTGAACTAACCTAAATGATGACTGATTTTTAGTGATGAGTCTTATATGGAGAAAAATAATGGCGAGGAGAAATAATACCGGTTCCGGCAGGCGACAGCGTACCTCCTTGCGCTCGGGATTTGCCGACCGACACCGCTTGCGGATGCGTCAGCTTCAAGCCCGGCGAACGCGCTTGCGAGGCTATTTGCCTTATTTGGGGGAATCGGTTGCGATTGAACTCGATGGTGAGGGGGAATTATCCAGTGATAACGCAATAGAAAAAGAACCCCTCGCGTAATTTTTTCGGTTCACAGTCAAGTTCCACCTGGGAGGTTCCTTTTGGGGGCAAACCAGCAGCGCTAAAATGGCACACTATTTAAGTCGGGGATAAATAATCGTCAAATTATCAAAAATTTGTTTACATAAGGCCTCTGATAATAATGCGTTTTCCCACCGGAAAAAAACGGAGAAGTAATAATGGCCTTGCTAACCCCGGAGATGTCTACTGACGTGCGCGTCGTCATGGCAAATTATGCAGATCACCGTCAAGCTGAGGATATCCTCTCACTGATGGATGAATACTCCCGTCATCCCTTTGGTGGTGGCGGGCCGCTGCCAGATAAGTGCCGTAGTGAATTGGTGCCCAAGCTGGCTGATTTTCCGGGAGCCTTCACAGTGCTCGCTTACGACGATACCCAGGCCTTGGGTTTAGTTAACTGTCTTACCGGCTTTTCCACCTTTGCCTGCATGCCCCTGATCAATATTCATGATGTTATTGTTCGTGAGGGCGCACGGGGACAGGGTGTTTGTGCGGCCATGATGGAATTTGTGGCGCGAGAGGCGAAAAAAAGAGGGTGCTGCAAACTGACCATGGAAGTACTGGAAAAAAACCTCCCGGCAAAGGATGCCTATCGCAAAGTGGGATTTAAGCCCTATACCCTGGATGAGGAATTTGGGCTGGCGGAATTCTGGCAGCGATATCTCTAAGTTTTTCGGGAGTGGCCCTGCACCACTCCCTTTCACGGATAACCTGTTTAGCGTCTTCCAGATAAGCGGCGATTAACAACGATACTGGACTTGCTGTAATCTTTTCTTTCTGCTGATTAGGTTGGCGAGTACAGCGCAAACCGCGATCAAGGAGACACTAATTAGCATCCCGAGCAGGGGCTGCTGTGGCTCTTTTTCATACAGCCAGCCGCCGAGGGCAAAGCCAATGGTATAGCCGCCGGTATGCATCAGGGCCAGCAACCCAAACAGGCGGCCGCCGCGCTGTTGAGATTGGCTTAAAAGGGCACTGTATCCGGGAACTAAAAAAGCGATACCCACCACAAATACCAGTAGTCCGGCAGCTGCGAAGAGGCTGCCCAGGGTGCTGGAGAGCAAGATACTCCCCATACACAGAGAGGCGACTCCCAACATAAAACTCACCTGCGGGGTTTTAAGCTTGCGTACCAGGGTTACCTGAACCAGGAATCCACAAATCGCCACTGTGGCCAGCAAGACCGCGGTGGCGGACGAGGCGCCCAGGGCGCTTAGGCCGTAAAGGTCCTTGAGAGCAGGGCCCATAATCACCTGCAGTTGACCGACACTGACGGTGCTGAGCAAGGCTGTGGCAAAAAGCATCATTGCTCCGGGGGGCAGTGAAATATGTTCTGCGGGCCTTGTATCGGGTTTACCGCTGTCGATCCTGGGTAGACCGATGGTTAGAACGAGCGCCGTGAGTGGTAGTAATATCAACCATGCCAAGGGCCAAAGTGCCCCGGCCAGCAGTGCAGGTAAAGCGAGCAAGGGTCCGAGTCCGCGGCCCAGGTTGGCTGCTGCACTTAGTCCTGAAAGTATCGACAAGCGCTTTTCCGGCTCGCCCAACTCAATGGCCCAAGCCTGGCAACAGGGATAAATAGCGGCGGCATTTAATCCATAGATAATCCGACTGATTGCCAGGGCTAAAAGCGCGTCACTTTCCTCTAGGTGCCCCAGCGCCATCGCAACGAGCAGCGCCACAAAGAGAATCTGGGCGAGTAGAGCGCCGCACAGGCCCGCGAGTAATATCGGCTTGCGGCCAATCCTATCCCCCATTTCCCCCCACAGTGGTCCGGCAATCATGAGGCAAAAAGTGCCTAGGGCCACCAGTCCACCAATACTGGCCAGGCTCAGGCCACAGCGCTCGACAATCAGTGGAATCTGAGTGAGCAGCACTACCTGGGCGGCGCCCTGGCTGGCCACCACCATATTGATTTTACGCTGGTGATTTTTTGGGGAATTCAGAGGTGGCCGCATCCGGGGCTCCGCAACAAATAAATAAAAGAAACCGCAAAGGAAAAGCGTGAACCTTTCCTGTGTAAGAGTTCACAGCCAGACAATTTCTCTAGCGGCGGGCTTGAAGTGCGCGGAATTTACCTGCATCATATACTAAATGCAAACCATTCTCACTTAGATTTAGCTCAAAAAAGAATCACCACCATGAATAATCCTCAATCCGATGCGGCTCGAGCCGGCTGTGTCGATGGCGATGCTTTTGCTCAAAACTCAGTTATGACCGCTGGGGATACTCAGGTCAATATGGCCGCGGAAAGAATGTCAGCCAACTGCTTCTTCAACGCACTGCTGCGAGAGACCGATAGTGGTACCTGGCACGAACAGGCTGACGAGCAGCTCCCAGAAGGTATCAGAGTGCCTGCGGTGGGGATTCCCTTGCCGGCAACCGGTGCTGAACTTTGGCTAAATGCTTTATATCGCAGTGAGTGTGGCCGGCACCAATTTGCCTTGCCCATGGTATGGCGAACAGCGGAAGGTGCCTGTAAGGCGATCGAGCTGGCTGAGGCCGCGCAATTGGTTGCACAAGAGCCCGCATTCTTCCCCGGTGCCGCGGCAGAGTCCAGGGCGCAATTCACCCGCCGGGTCTCAGCCAGTGTGAAAAATATGGCCCAGGCATTGGCCGCACGCAGCGCCGATACGGAAAAACTCTTTGGCCAGCCGCTGACATTTGCCGAGGCGGAACAGGCTCTTTTATGTGGTCATTCAATTCACCCAACACCAAAAAGTCGCGATCCTTTTACGGATACGGATGCCGAGCAATACGCGCCGGAATTTGGCAATAGCTTTACCCTGCAGTGGTTGGGGGTGGATCCTCAGTATTTACGCGGAGCCAGTGGGGCGCAAATTAGTGAGGCGCAGTTTGCCGATGTCGTGCGCAACGCCGATGGCGCTCCCGAGGCACCAGAAGGATTTGTTGCCATTCCGGCCCACCCCTGGCAGTGGCGCCAGTTGTGTGAAGATCCCAGAGTTGCCGAGTTACTTGCGCACGGAAAAATTATTGAGCTGGGTGAGGGCGGCGAATCCTGGCGCGCGACCTCGTCACTGCGTGCTATTTATAGCGGCAAGAGCCCTTATATGCTCAAGTTTTCCCTTAGTTTGCGGCTGACGAATTCGGTGCGCACCCTACAGCCCAAAGAAATGGTGCGTGGATTAGAGGTACTAAAGGTACGCGATACGCCGCTGGGCCAGGAATTTTCCAGCCGCTATCCGCGGTTTCAGGTATTGGCCGAGCCAGCGTATCTGATGCTTGCCGATAATCGAGGCGAGCAAATTATTGAAAGCCTGGTGATGTTCCGGGAAAACCCTTTCCTGGCAGAGTCGGCAGAAAATACCTGCCTACTGGCCACTCTCACCCAGGATCACCCGGATGGATCTCCCTGCAGGGCGGCCCAACTTGTTCAACGCCTTGCGGCGGAGGAGAGTATCTCTATTGAAGCGGCGAGTAAGCGGTGGTTTAACGCTTTCCTCGATGCAGTGATCGAACCTTTACTCATCGCCCAGGCCGATTTTGGTATTTTATTCGGTGCTCACCAACAAAATCTGATTTTGTCCTTCGACGGTGCCTTGCCTGTTTCCGGTTTTTTCAGAGACTGCCAGGGCAGCGGTTATAGCCGTCTCGGCGAAAAGCTGCTCAAGCCGTACCTGCCCAACCTGGCGCAGAGCAGTGAAAATGTAATTGATGAGCAGATGGCAAATCGCCTATTTGTTTACTACCTCATCGTTAACAGTTGTTTTGGTTTGATTTGCGCACTTTCCGCCGCGGGTTTGATTTCTGAGCGGGCGCTTTTGCGTCAGTTACGCGAGCGCTTGCAGTTACTGCATGAAGGTCAGCGTCGCGATCACAGCTGCCTGGAATACCTACTCAACTCTGACGAGATATGGGCTAAGGGTAATTTTCAGTGTGCCGTTATCGGTATGAATGAAACGACTACCGAAGATCCGCTCTCGATCTACCATACAATGCCCAACCCCCTGAAGGCCGTAGCAGAATCCGAAGTTGTCGACGTCTGATCCACGCGCAGATGAATATTGAAAGGAAAGAATTATGATCAGCTCAACCGCTGTGCTTGAGAATCGCCAAGGGGAGCGTGGTCAGCTACCCGACGGTCGCTTATGGCAAATAGCCTCCGGAGGGTATCGTTGCCAGTCAAGTGCGGAGGCGTATTTTCAAGTTGAATATATTCCCGGGAGGGAGTCCTCTCGCTTTATTTTACCGCACGGTGATATTCAACTCACGGATTTGGACCTTTGGTTTGACTGGCTCTTTGCGCTGAATCCTGCTCTGCAAAAGGTAGATATTGTCCAGGTGGATACCATTGTAAGCCGGGTCTCCCGCAGTGGTTTTTATCAGCGCACAGAGCTTTGGTATCGCGGTAATAATGGAGGCAAGCTTCCCTTGCAGTGGGTGGAGAATGAACAAGGGGTACGTCACCCCCTTCGTGCACACCCGCCTGAAGGGGAAGTCTATCGGCGTTATTTTCACACACTGGGGATGGATTTTAGTCTGCGTCACCTGGACCCACAGAAGGATTTAGCGCGCTTTACCGATTGGATGAATCAGGAGCGTGTCGCGCAGTTTTGGGAGGAAGAGGGCGAAGCAGAAAAGCAGCGGAAGTTTATCGATTCCGTAATTCAGGACCCTCATAAACATCCGCTGATTGCGTGTTTTGACGATGAGCCCTTTGCTTATTTCGAAATTTACTGGGCTCTTGAAGATCGGATTGCACCCTACTACGACAGTCAGTCATTTGATCGAGGTGCCCATATGTTGGTTGGCGATCAGCGCTTTCTGGGCAAGCGTTTTGCCCAGGCTTGGTTTAACGGTGTTTCCCATTTTATGTTTTTGGATGATAAACGCACCGAAACCCTGGTAGGAGAGCCTCGTGCAGATAACCGTGCGCTACTCAAATATATCAATGGCACCTTTGGCTGGAAAAAAATTAAAGAATTTGATTTCCCGCACAAACGTGCGGCTCTGGTGATGTGCAAACGGGATGAATTTCTACGGAATATGGGGGGAGTATGAGCGGCGATCAATATTGGAAGCAGGCAAATAGAGCCCTGCTGGTCAAGTCACTGGCCGAGCTTTGCTACGAGCAGGCACTCACAGCAACGGCAGAACAGAACAATCAGTTTTCTGTAAATCTTGCGACGGGAATTATCTACCGTTTCAAGGGGCAGTTAACAATTTGGGATTGGCTGTTGATTGACGCACAGAGTATCGAGCGGGTCGCCGGCGGAACGGTAACGTCCGCTGATGATGCGGCACAGTTTTTTATCGATGCTTGCCAAGACCTGGAAGCCACCAGTAGCACCCTGGGCAACTTGCTGCACGAGCTCGCCAATACTCTGGTAGCCGATGTTGCCCTGTTGCAAAAGCGTGAGTCCCTCGATGCACCAGCTTTGGCCTCACTACCGGACGAGCAGCTGCAGTGCCTGCTCGACGGTCACCCCAAGGCCATGGTGAATAAAGGGCGTATCGGTTGGGGAGCGCAGGAATTTAACGCTTATGGCACAGAGGCTGCTCAGGGCGTACGACTCCTGTGGTTGGGAGTTAGACGGGAATTGGCCGTCAGTGGTAATAGCGATGCGTGGGATTGGCCACAATTGTTAGCCGAAAGCCTGAATGAAACGCAACGGCGGCAGCTGGATGAAGCATGCCATGCAAAAGGGGTTGATTGGCAGGCGTTTTTGCCAGTGCCGGTGCATCCCTGGCAGTGGCAGCACCATATTCGCCAGCACTATGCCCAGCAGATCAGTTGCGGCGATTTGGTCCTGCTCGGTGAATTTGGCGATGACTATTTGCCTCAGGTTTCTCTGCGCACCCTGTCGAATTTGGCGCGCCCGCGCGCCCTGCATGTGAAATTGCCCTTAACGGTGCTCAATACTTCTTGCTACCGGGGAATTCCAGGGAAGTTTATGCGCTGTGGCCCCGCGCTGTCTGAGTGGATGCAGCAACTTTGTGATCGCGATGCGCAGTTGCAAATGCGTGGCACCGGGATTTTACAGGAAGTAGCGGGATTGCATGTACCGCACCCCTACCACGAAATGATTGATGGTACTCCTTATCGCTACCGCGAATTGCTGGGGGCCACCTGGCGCCAGAGTCCGGCGAGCTTGTGTGCGGAGGGGGAGCGCCACCTTTTGATGGCTGCCTTGCTGCAGAGAGATGCCAGTGGTAAATCTGTCGCGGCGGCCCTGATTGCAGCTTCTGGCCTTTCAGCGGAAGCATGGCTGGAGCATTTATTTGACGCCACAGTGGTGCCGCTCTATCACCTCCTCAGCCGCTATGGCATAGGCCTGGTGGCACACTCGCAGAATCTGACCCTGGTATTGCGTGATGACAAAGTAGTGCGCGTACTGCTAAAGGATTTCCAGGGAGACCTGCGCCTAGCCCAAGGGGATTTCCCGGATCGTGCCGACCTGCCGGAAACAGCTGCGCAAGCGCTCGACCAATTGCCGGCCAATTATATTATTCACGATCTGTTTACCGGCCATTTCGTCACAGTGCTGCGATATCTGTCTGCGCAATTAATGACTGAGAGCGGCTTGCAGGAATTGGATTTCTACGGGGTTTTGGCTCGGGTGTTGCGCCGTTATCAAGAGTCCGCGCAACAGGATAACGCCCATATGGCAGAGCGTTTTCAACAATTCGATTTATTCCGCCCCCATATTGAGCGCGTTTGTATTAATCGCGTACGCCTGCGCCAGGGATACGACGATAGCGCCGAGCGCCCGGTCCCCATTGTCGGTGGAGACTTAGCCAATCCCCTTTGGCTCGCTGAGCAAGAGTTACAACAACATCAAC
Source organism: Microbulbifer echini (assembly GCF_041447225.1). NCBI lineage: Bacteria > Pseudomonadati > Pseudomonadota > Gammaproteobacteria > Cellvibrionales > Microbulbiferaceae > Microbulbifer > Microbulbifer echini. The sequence continues at coordinate 28,596 of NZ_JBGMEL010000018.1, forward strand.
TACAACCAAAAACCGCTGCCGCTTTAGAGGCTTAATCATGAGTAATTTCCTAGATCTCGCCGGTATCGGAGCCGGTCCCTTCAACTTGGCCGTTGCCGCTTTAATGCGGGATAAATCCTTGAGTCATCGCTTCTTTGAAGCCAAAGCGGAATTTTCCTGGCACCCGGGGTTAATGCTGCCGGGCGCTATGATGCAGACCTCCTACCTTAAGGATTTGGTAACACCGGTAGATCCCACCAATCCCTGTAGCTTTCTCGCGTATCTGGTGGAAAACAAACGTTTTTATGATTTCCTCCATGCGGAACAGCGCACTGTGACACGGCGTGAGTTTGCCGATTATCTGGCTTGGGCTGCGCGCCGTTTGGACTCTATCCAGATGAGCAGTCGTGTGCAAAGCGTAGTGGATAATGGTGATTTCTTTGAGCTGGATGTTCATGGGCCGAATGGCCGTGAACAAATTCTTGCCAAGAATCTATGCATCGCTGCGGGTAAAAAGCCAAATATCCCTGAGTGCAGTCGTCCACTGCTGTCTGATAATTGCTTCCATGCACTGGAAATTGCCCTGCGCAATCCGGATGTAAGTGGTAAGCGCGTCGCCGTTATCGGTGGTGGGCAGACGGGAGCAGAAGTAGTGATTAATCTTCTGGGCAAACAATGGGGCCGCCCGCAACAGGTCACTTGGGTCTCCCGCCGTAGCAATTATTTGCCACTGGATGAAACGCCTTTCACTAATGATTGGTTTACCCCAGAGTATGTTGATGTTTTCCGCCAGCTGAGCCCACAGCGTCGTGAGCAGGTTGTCGCTGAACAGAAGCTGGCTTCCGATGGAATTTCTCCAGATACCCTCAAGGAGCTTTACCAGCTCTTTTATCGCCTTGTCCATCTGGAAAAAGATGCTGAACGTGTGGCATTGATGCCCAATCGCGAGCTGGTGGATATGTCTCACCGCGGCGACTACCAGTTGCAGTTGGAAAACCATTTGTTGGGTGATGCTGACGGTGCCGAGTGGATTAATGCTGACGTGGTAATTTTGTGTACTGGCTTGTGCGAAGCGCTACCACCGTGCCTGGCGCCTTTACAGGAAAGAATCTCGCGGGATGGGGAGGGGCGCTTGTTACTTGATGATGCTTTTGCTGCAAAACTGTCTGGTGATGAAAGTGGGCGCCGACTCTATTTCCTCGGTACCGGTCGCACCAGTCATGGTATTGCCGAGCCGCAGCTGAGTCTCTCTGCCTGGCGCGCCGCGCAAGTGGTTAATGATTTGCATGACAGTGCTGTGTATGACAATCAGCAAACCGGTAACTTCATGAAGTGGATTACTTCACAAGCTCCGCAGGTAGCGGTAGCTTAACGCGATTGTTCACGCCATTAAGGTTTGTGTGATTATCGATTCCTCGGCCGAATTTTTTGCTGGAATGCCCAGTAATGGATTCGGCCATGAGGAAATTATTGTTGATGGTTAATCCCGGATTACGGATTTCCTAAGTCACTTTAGATCACTTGGTAATATCAATAAAAATACCCATGTGATCAGTGACTGCCGCAGCCATATTTGTACCATTCACACTAACGGCGGTGCTTTGTGAGATATAGTCCACATTAATGGTTTTGATTGTCGCCGTATTGTAAACGGCCACATCATACTTTTTACTGGCAGTGCTATTGGTGCCGGAAAAACTGCGCTGGTATGCGTCTGATGGTGTCACTTCATTACCGGAGTGCGCATCGAGAAAATCATTCCCCGTCGCTTGGCTGAGTACAGTGGGTGTAAAACGGGTACTGCCCTGGTTGGTATCCCCCATTACGAGATCGATACCGCCGTGCCCCTGTTGGAGGAGGAAATTATTGATGTTTTGGTAAAAAAGCGTTGCCTCCCCTTCATTTCTGGCAATCCTATTGGGAACATGTACAAATACAGCATTGACGTTACCGGTCTTAATCGCAATCCAACCCATACCGGAATTGAGTATCTGGTGTTGCAAGGTATTGGCTGCATGTACACTAAAACTGTTACAGGCCATTCCGGTAGATCTCGCTCCCACTAAGCCTCCAGCGTGCTGCTGCATGGTGCTCCACTCGCTGTTGGAGCCATTCATCTCGCCATAAACCAATAGATCGCAGGGTTTTCCGAAGGAGCGATAGAGGTGTTGATGGGTTTGGCGCGCCTTGCCTTCAATCATACTGAGAAATTGACTGTTACTGTGTTGCCCCCTGGCCATATGCCCCCGCGGTGCTTGTGCTACCAGTTGGGCCGGGCCATAAATCGGAACATGAGGTTCCACACTATCGGCAGTAGGCATGACCAAATGCCAGGAGTCCTGATTGGCGGCTTGATGGTTATGTGTCACACGAGTGAAATGTTGGCTGTTGGAGGCACCAACGCCGTGATTGGTACTGGCGCTCGAATTTATGGACTGGTAGGCAAAGGTTGGCATATTGGCCACTCATTTTTATCAGGTTATTGAGTAAAGTTATGTATTTAATACCGTTTATTAATAAGGGAAGCCAGTATTTCTTTGGGGATTACACTCTAGGGCGTAAAGCCTAAGATTCCTACGGACTGATTCGGTTGGCTTTTTTGCGTTATTCCTGTCGGTATTCACAGGCTGAACGTCGTTTGCGATAACTTTGGCATTTCTCTACAGCAATTAATCAAGTAGGGGTATAAGCTGGGGATTAAAAATCCGGCACAAGAATGCGTTTGTGCAGGCTGCGCCGAAGTGGCCGAAGTGGCCGAAGTGATGGCTACACTCTGGTCAATCACAAACCTGGGATTGGCTTGAAGATGTTTTCAGGTTTTTAGATCTTTACTTCCGCCGATATGGGCTTCTCTATTTTTACGTTTTCCACTGTCTGTGCAAGCAAATGTTACCTGCTGTAATTTTCTGTTTATCCTGCTCCGCGATCAGTGGGTACATCAATTTCATAAAAATGTATTTTAAAAACGCTTAATAGGCGCCCCAATTTTTTGCTAAATGTGGCGCCAAAGCCGGCGTGCGCAATGCTCCTTGTGCAATACTTTTTGGGTACTGAACCGTCGGTCTGGTGCATGCAGTGAGCAGGGAGGAAATCTGTAATGCGTTTAAATTCAACCCTTGCACAAGGGCGTTATCACTACAGTTGTGACGGGCGAGAAATGCCTGTCCAAGACAGTTGGCAACTGGGATTTGATGCTCAGGGTCGCCGCTCTCTGGTGAGCCAGAGGCTTGTGGGTGATCAGGGCTTCGGCATAGAGGTCTTTGCGGTATTAAGCCGCGGTTTGGTGAGTGAGTGCCAATTAAATTGGCGTGATGAGGTCGATGAGGTCAGTGCCAATTATCATTTATGCCCTGCAGAGGGGCATTCTCCCCGGTTAGGCGATGAAATAGAAGCCAAGTGGAGCGGACCCAACGGTCCACAGGCGTTGCGATTAGGTGGGGACAACCGCCTACTGTTTCCACTGATGCGGGTATTTATGGGGCCTCTACTGAAAACACTGGTGAAGCACCGGGAGGGCCTGGAAGTGGTCTCTCCTGATATCGTTGATCCTTCCCAGCGAGGCAAGTTGTTGGCTCCGAGGATCAGTCATCGTACTGCGCGAGTCATGGCGGGAGATTCGGCAAGCCAGCGGGCGCAGGATCTAGGGCCAGATATCAGCGGTTATATCTACCAGGGGGACGAGGCGGAGCGTGATGCCCACTGCTATGTGGACAACCGCAGTTTGTTGGTCGGTTATGATTGGCCCTCCAGCACCGGGCGCCTGTGGCAAGTTCGCCTAAGAGACCTCGAGTGGTCGCCCAGTCTCACCAGTCTGCTCTTCTAATATTTACCCTGGGTTGTGTTCACTTATGTCCCTGAAAGTGAACACCCCTACTATATCGGCCTTGTGAATAATGATTATTCGTTGGCGCTTCGTACATAAGGGTGCCGGTTGAATTTTTCACTTCAAAAAAACCTCCAAAATACGTACTTTTTCTCACTCTTTTGAACTTTCCAATCCCAGTGGGCATCCTAGGATGCTGGCTGTAACAGGGCTTTAAGAGAGTGCCTGGAAAATGATATGGCGGGATTTTTACAGTACTGCAGTGTAAGCTTGCGTCACTTTTGTGCTTATGGGGGAACCATTTTGCCTTTTATCAAATCCAGTCCCCGATGGGGTATGCCACTGGCGATCACACTTTTTGTGACTTCTCAGTTAACGTTTAACGTCGCCTTTGCCAGTATCGATGGGGATACAGAGGTAGAGATTCAGGAACTGGACCAGGAGTCTGAGCAGCAGCAGGAACAATGCTTACGCGAGCAGTTGCTGATCTCCTCCGCCGATACCACATTGCGCGATATTCGACTGCTCTGTGCCAATCGCTTAAGGGCGGATCTGGGGATAGAGGAAGATTTTTTTGAAGTCGATCCGGTGGTTGAAGCCTATTCCGAGGAGCTGCCCACCGATCAAGTGTTACTCGGGGGACGGGCTCAGGCTATTCGCGATGCCGCCAGTAACCCCTTTACCCTGGCCTCCCACAAAACCAATTACATCCTGCCATTGACCTACAATCCATCCCCGGAAAAAGGGGGACTGTCCGATTATGAAGGCAAAGGTTCCGACCTGGATAACCTAGAGGTGCAATTCCAGTTATCGGTTCAGGTACCTGTGTGGCGGGGTTTTCTGGGGAGCGCTTCATTTATGAGTGTGGCCTACACTAACCGCAGTTTTTGGCAGGCCTATAACTCTGATAACTCCTCGCCATTTCGTGAAACCAACCACGAGCCGGAGCTGATTTTCACCTGGCTCAATGATTGGAGCCTCTTTGGCTGGCAGAATGTGGCCAACCAGGTCGCTTTTAATCACCAGTCCAATGGGCGCAGCGAACCCTACTCGCGTAGCTGGAACCGGGTATACGCGAACTTTCTGTTCGAGCGGGATAACTTTTCCCTCGGTGTTAAACCCTGGTATCGCATACCGGAGGAGCGCGAGGATGACGACAACCCGGATATCGAGCACTACCTGGGGCATTTTGAACTGAGTGGGCGCTATCGCGACGGCGATCACACGGTGGCGATTATGGTGCGCAATAATTTGCGCTCGGAAAATCACGGTGCGGTTGAGCTGACTTGGGGTTTCCCCCTGGGCGACCGGGTGGATGGTTACATCCGTTATTTTAATGGCTATGGCGAAAGTCTGATCGACTACGATGAGTCTGTTCAGACTCTGGGCTTTGGTTTTACCCTGGCTCAGGGATTCTAGCCCTCATTTAGAGATAGAATCGTCAGATCAATATCGGATCGTCAGGGATGGGATCGATGGGATTTGAAGACAGCTACCGGCTCAGCGCACACGCGGTAATTACCAATGATGCGGGTGAAGTCCTACAGTTGCTGGCCACCTATGCCAATCGCAGCTGGGGACTTCCCGGCGGTGCTCTCGATCCGGGAGAGACCATCCACGAGGCCCTGCGGCGCGAATGTCGGGAGGAGCTGGGTCGTGAGGTGTGTATCGAGTACCTGAGTGGTGTTTATTACCACAAAGTTTATAACTCCCATGTGTTTATTTTTCGCGCTCGCTTTGATGACAGGAGGCATATCTCCCTGTCGAATGAGCACTCTGAGGTAGCCTATTTCCCTCTAGAGCGGCTCCCCGAAGTACAGCGACACAGGGTCAGGGACTGCCTCGAATTCGACGGCAGTGTGCGCAGCGCAAAGTTCTAACTTTCCACTCTTCCTTGGCAATAGATCTGGTCGGTCAGCTTGCTTTTGGCGAATATCGCCAAAAGCGCTGTCGTCGCGGAATTCCGATGCCCTCTCTATTAGTATTTGCCCTCTGGTTTTTCACCCAAGAATTCCAGATCCTCCGCGATTGTCGGGGGACTAAATAAAAGTTAATAAAATCAAATAGTTGAATAATTAAAGCGGCGGCCCCCGATAAGTTGCGGGCTATGCTGGTGGATAAGAATATGGGTTTGGACATGAAGATGCCTGAATTGGGCAACCTGAAACACAGCGCACAGAAGCTGGAATGCCATGTGGCGCTGGTGAGTGCAGACAGCAAGTTGGCGGGAGACTGGGTCAGCGCCCTGAACAGCACCGCAGCTTTGCATGAGAATCCCTTCGGCCTGGTTTTTGAAGCGGTGATCCCCGCAGATGCGGAACAGCTGGCGCTGGAAGAGGGGCGTCTACAGGCCGTTATAGTGGATGGGGGTACTGATGCCCAGGGCCTGGAAGCTGCGGATATGCTCGCTGACCAGATTCATGCACTTCGCTCTCAACTCAATATTTTTCTGGTGGCGCAAAGCGATGTCGCCGGTGGTACGCCACTGGCAGGGAAAAGCGGCGTCAAATCACTGACCAGTCTGCGCAGGCGCTTCGACGAACTATTTGACCGCCGTGAGGGCAACTTCAACCATATGTTCCGTCTGGTGCAGGCATTTATCGCCCGCCGGGCCTCCACTCCCTTCGCCGATACTTTGAAAGAGTACGTATTCTCCGCGCGCGATGCCTGGCACACACCGGGCCACTCCGGAGGGGACAGCCTGCGCAATAGCCCCTGGGTGGGGGATTTCTACCGCTTTATGGGCGAACACGTTTTCAATACGGATTTGTCTGTCTCGGTGCAGATACTGGACAGCCTGCTGGAACCACACTCGGTGATCCAGGAAGCACAAGATCTGGCCGCCCAGGCCTTTGGTTCGCGCCACACTTTTTTCCTGACCAACGGCACTTCCACTGCTAACAAGGTAGTGATTCAGCAGATCCTCGGCGGTGGTGGCAAGATTATTGTCGACCAGGCCTGTCACAAGTCGGTCCACCACGCGATAGTGATGAATCGCTGTGAGCCGGTTTACCTGAAGTCGGTACTGCACCCCGAATTCGGTATCTACGGCCCGGTGAAGCGCTCCGATATCGAGGCGGCCCTGGATGAGCACGGCGATGCGCGTCTACTGGTCATCACGTCCTGCACCTATGATGGCCTGCGTTACGACCTGAAGCCCATCATCGACTACGCCCATGAGCGGGGCGTTAAGGTGTTGGTTGATGAGGCCTGGTTTGCCCACGGTTTCTTCCACCCTGAGCTGCGTCCCACCGCGCTGGAGTGTGGCGCCGACTATGTAACCCAGAGCACCCACAAGATGCTATCGGCGTTTTCCCAGGCCAGTATGATTCATGTGCAGGACCCGGACTTTGACGAGTTCCGCTTCCGCGAAAACCTGAACATGCACGCCTCCACCAGCCCGCAATACGCCATGATCGCCAGCCTCGATGTGGCGCGAAAGCAAATGGCGATGGAGGGTTATGGGCGTCTTAAGCAGTGCTTACAGATGGTGGAAACTCTGCGCCGCGCAGTGAATGAAACCGGTGTATTCCGCGCCCTAACCCGTGACGATCTTATTGCCGAGCCACTTGCCGGCGACAATATTCGCTTGGACCCCACCAAGGTGACCATCGATATCTCCCGCAGTGGCTACTCGGGTAATGAGATGCAGATCAAGCTGTTCGACCAGTATGGTATCCAGGTGGAGAAGACCACCTACAATACCATCACGGTGTTGGTGACTCTGGGCAGCACCGAGAGTAAATTGTTGCGCCTGATTCATGCGCTCAAGCAACTGGCGAGCAATACCCATAAGCGTATTCATGTGGGTACTCCGCGTCGACTGCCGGAGTTTACCCGCTTTACCTGTCTGCCGGCAGACGCCTACTTTGCCGAGACTGAAGAGCTTCCGTTAATGGATAACGGCGTGGATGCGACGCAGAACCTGATCGGCCGCACCAGCGCCGATGAGATTGTGCCCTACCCACCGGGTATTCCTGTACTGGTGCCTGGTCAGGAGATTTCCGCGCAGATTGTGCAGTACCTGCAACAGTTATTGCAGGGGCAGAATACTACGGAAATTCACGGCCTGATTTTCCGCTCCGATGAACCCATGTTGCGTGTGGTCAGGGAAGTACCTGGGACCCTGGAAGCCACAGGTAAAAAATCCGGCGGCAAAAAGGCAAAATAGACCCCACGAGCTATCCGGCATGGAGGCCGGTATGTTTGATCAACCAAGGACGGTATTACTTGCTGGCGCGTCAGGCGACCTGGCCCGCGCAATAGGCGCCGAAATTGTTCGGCGCTATCCCGATATAGCGCTGCTCACGTTGAGCCGCGCTGCGGTGGATCGGGTGCCGGGGCACGCCGGTGAGCGCCGGCACCTGACGGTATCCCTTGCGGACGAGCACTCGATTCAATCGGTCGAGGCCTTTCTCTCTGAATTTTCCTCTCCGCCCGACTGGGTAATCAACTGCTGTGGGCTGTTACACGATAAGTTCCATGGTCCGGAAAAATCCCTGGCCCAGTGTGAAGATGACTGGCTGGTACAATCCATGCGCATCAATTTGCTCACTCACTTGCACCTGGCCCAGGCATTGGATAGGAAGTTGCTGCGCAAGCAGCCGCTGCTGTGGGTATCCCTATCTGCCAAGGTCGGTAGTATCGGCGATAATGAGTTGGGCGGCTGGTACAGTTACCGTATCAGCAAGGCGTCGCTCAATATGTTGATAAAAAACCTGTCTATTGAATGGGGGCGTCGACTGGAAAGTAGTTGTGTGGTGGCAGTCCATCCGGGAACCACAGATACAGTGCTCTCCAAACCTTTTCAGGGGAATCTAGCACCCGGTAAACTCTATAGCCCGGCACTGAGTGCCGGGCGTATTGTGGATGTAGTAGAACAACTGGCGCCGGCCGATAGTGGCAATTTGTTTTTTTGGGATGGTAGCCGCTTGCCCTGGTAGGCAGTCAGGGAGTCATCAGGCCCGGCCAGGTGTCATCGTCGGTTGTTCGTGGATATCCGTTATACGCCTGATCCGAGGTGATGGAATAGCGTATATAGCGTTGATTTTTCAGGAAGAAATAAGCGCGAATAGAGTTCCATTGGTGGGCCGCAGTAATCTCTGATGCATAGGCGCCGAGTCCCGGCCAGGTGTTGTCATTGACAGCTTGAGGGTAACCGCTGTCAAGCTGATCTTCTTCCAAGTCATAGCGTAAATAATTCCCATCATTGAGAAAGAAATATACTTTATTATTGGGCCACTTCAGGGCTGCGCGAATTTTATTGGCGTAGGTGGCCATACCCGGCCAGCTGTTGTTATCAACCAACTTTGGGTAGCCGGAATCCACGCGATCTTTATCGAGATCGTAGCGTAAATAGCGCCCATCATTTAAGAAAAAATAACCTTTTTCGCTACTGGTTTTAAATGCGGCAACAATAAGGTTGGCATAGTCTCCCAAACCAGGCCAAGTGTTATTATCCGTTGTGCGTGGATAGTCGCTAGAAGCCCTGTCCAGGATTTTTTTATAGCGTACATATTGATTGTCGCTTCGGAAATAGTAAGCACGCGAACCGCTCCAATCGAGACCGGCGATAATGTCCAGAGCGGATTTTCGCAGAGCGACCGGGGTATTGTTATACACAAATACATAATCGAGGATTCCCTGGGCTTTTGTGCGATCGGTCCAGCTCTGTAAACTCGCATCCGTTACATCAATAAGCTGATCATTTTGGTAAATCTCAACTGGACCGCTATCCATTGAATACCATTGAATCGTTGTATTATTGGTCGATATCAATTTACGTATGCCAGGGCTACCAATCAGTGGATTACCATCCAGCTTCCAGGTCGTTTTTAGGTCGATATCCATAAAACGGAGCACCGTTGGTGCAATCGAAGTTTGTGCGGCATGGCCATAAATCCCATCAAAATCTTCATTGTGGATATCCTCAACATATTCACTGTGCTCGGCATTCAATGGCAGGTTACTGCCGATAAAAATAGTTTTCTCACTGGTCGTTTGTGATCCGTGTCCGCAGCCACGGGAATCACGGCCGTGATCTGTGGTTACGAGTACCAACCATTCCTCCCCGCGAGCAATACGTGACTCGACTGCATCTAGCAGCATACCCAGCTGAGTATCGCTTGTGTGAATGCTCTCGTTATAGCGATCGCCAAAGCAAGAGCTATGACCGGCACCATCGGGATCATCCAAGTGCAGGAATAGGAAATCTACTTTGCCAGAAGAAATCTCCTGCACTCCGCGAGCGGTGACATCCGCATCGGAAAGGCCACTTAAAACCAGATCGGCCTGCGCCAGGTCAGCGGTAAAGAAGTTGGTATTGATAGGGCTCCAGTGCGATAGGCTGCCTACCCAAAGGTTATTGTCCGCTTCTTTAATTCGCTTGAATAAACTTGGAAATATAGCATTTGCTTGGCCAGAGTCATTGGTGGCAACTTTGTGCTTGTCCACCCAAACTCCAGTAAGAATAGTGGACCAGCCAGGTCCACTTTTAGTATCTTGCTGGTTGGGGGTACCGTTGATGCCACCGGTATAGGCTTTGTGTAAAATTAATCGGTCATAATTGGGGGTGTCTAAGGCCTTTAGCTTTTCGTACTGTAGCCCATCAACGCCAATAAGAAGTACCTTCTTATTGTTCTGGGCAAAAACGTACTGGGTACTGGAAACCAGCATGATCCACAATAGGCAGGAGATGAGCCTCTTCATATCGAATATCCTGTATTTTAAATTGTATCTGGCCTAGACCAGATTTATTAGGATAGACAATGGTTGTTAAATGCCAATGAAGGGGTTTTGACTGAGATACTGCAAAGAAAAGACGGTTAATTAAAAGCGAACAACTAACCGACCCCCTTGGGTAAAAGCCAGAAAAAAGTAGCAAGACCGTAAGGGAGGGAATTACTGGGTGGCGACTTCCATTTCTATGGCATGAGGTAGCCAGTATTCAATATTGTAATCGACCAAATGCTCACTGGAATCAAAGCGGAGTCGTATTATTTTCAGGCTTAGGGCGCCAGCGGGAATGCCAAGGGGCTCTGCACACTGTAATTCCAAGTTGGCAACCTGAATGGTACAGCGCTCATGAGTAATAGTTACCGCGTAGCGATCTTTTAATATTTCTGTAACCGATCCCGATAAATCGGAGTCAGATAATCCAGAAAAGCGCTCTGCGGGAAGATAGCTTTCTTCTACCATAACTGCCCGCTGGTCTAGGTAGCGTACTCTTCGCATCTCAAAATACTTAGTGCTTTTACTGGAGCTAAAGACCGAGTAAATAGCGCGGCGTACGATCAGTTTGCGAAATCCCAGCACATTGGTGGTGGGGCTGAACCCCTGTTGCCAAGCCATGGAATTAAAATTGACCTTTTGGGCTGGATTCATTACGAAGCGATTTGGGGCAACAAACCAGCCACGCCGATTTTGACGGTAGATCAGCCCCTCTCCCTCAAGGCGGTTTAATCCGTCGCGCAAGGTAATACGCGTGACTTGCAGTTGCTCTGCCAGTTCACGCTCGGCGGGTAATTTCTGGTTGGCGGCCAGGCGACTATTAGTGATCAACAATTGAACATAGGACTTGATATCATCGTAACTGGAGGACACAGTACTTCTCTTGGGTTTGTTCTTAAACTTGGTCTTTAGCCTGGGCTACCGAAGAATTATTGTTGCAGGTTGATAGCCTATCAGGGGCGTTGTCCAAGGGCCAGCCGACGATTGATATCGACCAGTACAGGTTCAAGCTTACTGATATCGTCTATCAAGTAGTGGGCGCCACTATTCTCCAGTTTTTGATAGGCGCTAGTACGGTGACTATTTTTCTCTTCCTCTGAGAGCATCTGCCAGCTTTCCTGGGATAATCCTGAGGCGTTTCCGGAAAGCACCACTGCAACGGTCCACATACCGGCATTTCGCCCTTCGTGAATGCCTGCAGCGGTGTCATCTACCTTGACACATAGGCTGACGGAGGGGATTTCCATTTCAATAACGTTCTTCAATGCGGCGGCCGGTCCGGGTCTCGCGCCTACAGCTTCATCGGCAGCAACTACACAGTCGGGCCTCAGGCCCTGTTGTTGAGCGTTTGCCAGCATTCCCTCAATCATCATGCGGCTATAACCGGTGGTACTGCCGATACGTAAATTACGCTCACGCAAACGAACAAATAATTTGTCTGCCCCTGGCACTATTTGGCTGTGTTTATCAATTTCCTGAATTTGTATTGGGGTCAACTGACGATACAAATCGTCGATATCGGATTCCTGGGATGAGCGCCCGTACTCTTCTTGCCAGGCAGCTTGAATGGCTTCCTGTTGTAACATCCGGCGAATATGCTCTTTCTTCTCGGTACCCATTGGAATGCGGGTTTGCGCCTCATTGACAGAAATCCTCGCATCAGAAAAAACCTGTATAAATGCTTGCAGAGGAGCGCGAGAGCCAAAGTCGACTAGTGTTCCGGCCCAGTCGAGGATAACTGCTTTTAATTGTAGGGATTCCATGTGTTCTCTCTTTTAGGTGATGGATATGGAATTGAAACGACAGATTATTTATTGCGTACCTTTGCACAGACCTTTAGCCAATGATGAAAAGTGGCCATATCTCTTCCTGGAATCTTTCCGGCATCATCCCATTTGCGGAGGAGCAGGGCGTCTCTGGCGAAGGGATTTTGTAGAAAACCAATTTGCTCTTGATTGCTCATGCCTTCGCCTTGCTTTACCAGAGTGTTTCGGCTGGCTCTGGATAGCTGCGCTTCGTAATGACTATCCGTATTCTTAAGGAATCTCTTCGCCTGAACATGCAAGGCGATGGGTATGGTGACACTAGAGGGAAATCCCCACTTTTCGAGCAGAGCTGCGCCTATAAGTTCATGTTTGCAATAGCCCTCGGAATCTATACCGGGTAAGTTTTCCTTAATGGCGTAGAGATGACCGATATCGTGTAGAAATGCAGCCACAATCAATTCGTCAGTGCTATCAGTGTGTTCTGCCAGGGTTGCACACTGGATAGCATGTTGTAGTTGTGTACAGTTTTCCCCGAGTGTTAAATGACCGTACTGTAAAAACAGCTGACTTATTTCATCCACAACATCAATATTCATCGATAAGGCACTCTTCAAGAGGATTTTCTTCAAAAATATTTTTCACTACCCGCTCCATTAATGCGGGTCCAGTCGTCATGCCTTTTCCGCCAATACCGGTCACTAAATGGATATGCTCAGCAGCCGATTTGAGGAAGATACCTCGATTATTTTCCTGGCTGTAATAGCCATTCCAGGCCCTGGCTATATTGTAATGGGGAAGGTTGAGGATACGTTTGGCTTCAGCCATTATCAGTGTGTTGATTTCTTGTCGGATCTCATAGTCCAACGTGCCCGAGTCTAGGGCAGAGAAATACTCATGGGAGTCACCGATGATAAGGCTACCATCGGCAGACTGACGAAATAGCAGGTGGATTCCAAGTTTTTTATAGTCTGGATCGATCTGAGGTTTCGGTAAATTTTTATAGTTGGGACAGCTTTTGAAGGCCTCATAACGGCGTATAGTCAGGGCTGTTAACAAATTTCCTGGAACCTTGATCTTTTCGAAGGGCTGAGTACGCAACATTTGTAACTTACTAAGTTGCATTTTTTTCGTTTGCAATAAATGTGGAAACAAGTGGCTAAGTTGGTGGCCACAACAAATCAGTGCGCGCTCTGAGAGATGAATTTCTCCAGTTGAGCAGCGAACCCCAATACCGCTATGAACTTCTTCTACGGCAATTACCGGAGTGGCTTTTTTAAAGTGGAGGTTGGCCTCATCATCCAGGTGTTTCCAGAAATATTTCATCATTAGAGTACTTTCTGAACTCATTTCCTGTGGGTAGAGGAGACCACCGTGACAATAACCCTGGGCCAGGGGGGCAATACGTTTTCGGCACTGTGTGGGTGTAAGAAGCTTGGAGGTGTAGTCCGTTTCACAATTAATCTCGTGCATTTCCTCAAGGATACTTGTCTCTTCTGCACAAGAAGCTACATAGAGAGATCCTTGTTGCTTAAGTGCATCTGGCATTAATGATGTCAGCTCGCCATAAAGCTCTAGTGATCGCCGCCCCAGGTTACGCCATAAGTTCAGATTCATACCCGATGGCACTATTTGCCCAAAATTCCGTACCGTTGCGCCGTGAGATTTAGTACTGGCATCGATGAGCAATACCTTTTTTCCGGACTTGAGTGCATGGTAAGCGGCAAAGCTACCAAGCACTCCGGCACCGACGATGGCGATATCGAATTTCATATCTTGCTTATAACCCTTTTTACACTGGAGAAGTAACTAGCTCTGACCGTGGACAATGGTTACGGCGTAGGCGGCGGAAGGAGATAAGTGAGAACAGCATTAGCAGAATGCACGCAAAACCGGTGGCGTAGGAAAACTGCTGGGTAAACTGTAACCAGTTTAGATTTGGCTGTGCGAATGTTTTATACAGCATGACTCCAATACTGCCGATATAGCCTGAACTATCTGCCAGATAAATAACGAATCCGGCATTGCCAAGACTTTTGGTACAGGCGACTAGACGTTCAAATAATAAGCAGTTAAACGGAACATAACCGATATAGAGTCCAACATTTATAGCGATCATCCAGGTGGCGCCGGTTATAGAGCCCGTCTCGAACACCAGCGTTGCTGTAATGCAAGTAGCTCCCCCAATCGCTACAAATAACTGATTTAGCTGCAATGCACGATAGTTATTTCGTACAAAAATAAGTAGAGCCAGGGAGCCAAGTACCACCAGTGCAACAAGTAGACTACTGGTGAGGAAAATATGAGGTGTTTCACCATATCCCAGAGCTTGCCAGAGTTCAGCAGCAAAATTATCGGTGAAGTCGCGAAATGCGGTTAGAAATACATAGGTCAATATTAAGGCCAGCAGACCAAAATGCGTTTCATTGAGAAAACGGTTGCGCATCTCATCAGTCATTGGTGTTCTTTTTTTGCGTGCACTAATGTCGGCTTGGCTAGGTTGTGGGGTTCTACTGAGTGCAAGTGTAGATACCAGCAGGCCAGGTAAGAATAGTAATCCAGCCGCTGCAGGCATCCAGAGTTCTGGAATTTTCCATTCCAGCAGAAGATAAGCAGCTACCGCTTTTACGGCTCCTGAAGAGACGATTAGGCTAACACATAAAATAGCGCCTAGCGCTTCAGTAAGGCGACGGCCTTCCAGGTAACTGAACACCAACCCCCAGACCATTCCCAGGGGAAGGCCATTTAAAAAAAGCATGGCCACATTATAGGGAGCAGGAGTTATTGCGAATGCAACCAGGGCCAAGTGACTGGCAAGGACCAGGGCTAGAAGTAACCGGCCTCGCTGTAATGGACGCAACTCTGAGACGACCTTAATCCCGATAACTTTTGAAAATGTATAGCCTAGTAGTTGGGAAATAATCAGCGCGGTTTTGAAGTCGAGAATAAACTCCCAGCCTGGAATATCAGAATAGGAAGCGGCTGCAAAGGGCTTTCGAAAAGCATACATGCAGAAGTAAGTAGAAAAGGCAGCGATTCCAGAAAAGAGCAGTAGAAGCTGCTCGCTGATAAAATCTTTGCTGTAATTGGGTGCCTTTCTATTGCTGATATTTTCCATACTGTTCAGTAATCATATTCTGGTCTAGTCCAGATTCTAAAGGTTATCGATTAAACTTTTGTGACCGTATCTTTCTTAAATTCAGAAATGTTTGTCTGCTGTACTAAGTGATTTCACTAAAGATATATCGTGCTGTGGGGGCGTGAAAATATTCATGCTTCTGTTATACAAACGTCATGCCTGCACACTAGCATTCTGGTCTAGTCCAGTTTGTGGTGCGGTCAAACTCGTTAAATTTACTTCGGTAACAGTTTGCCCTTCATATTTTATTTGATAAGGGGATGGAGAATGATTCGAGTCAAATTATTGCCTGCAGCGATCGCTTTGCTAATTGGGCAGGGTAGTTACGTGTTTGCTCAAGAAAGTAGTGAGCAGGGAGCTCTGGATGATTACGGCATAGAAGAAGTGGTGGTGCTAGGCCACATATTTGATACTGAGTTGCATTCACTGGAGATACAGAGGGAATCTAACCGTATTGTCAGTGTGGTATCAGCAGATGGTATTGGCAAGCTGCCCGATCGTAACGCTGCAGAGGCAGTTCAACGAGTTTCAGGTGTTTCTATTGAACGTGACCAGGGCGAGGGACGTTTTGTAGCTGTTCGCGGTCTCCCATCCCAGTGGAGCTCCTCCAGCCTCAATGGCCACCGATTGCCATCTGCAGAAGAGGAAACGACCAGCAGGGCTACGGCTTTTGATTTCTTCCCATCGGAATTGATTGAGCGTATCGAAGTTTCCAAGGCGCTCACTGCCGATCAGGAAGGAGACTCTATTGGAGGTAATGTCAACTTTGTCACCCGCACTGCGCCTGAAGAGCGCACTCTGGATTTATCCCTCTCCGGTGGCTATGCGGATAAAGCGGATGGTGATATTAAATCCATGAGCATTCTATATGGAGATAGAAGCGAGGAAGGTAAGTGGGGATTTCTTGCTAATGTGACCGGGTGGAGCAGGGACTGGGCAACAGATAATTATGAGCCCCGCCGTAAAGGTGTGGGAATATATCGCCTGGAATTACGAGATTACACTGGGACAAGGGATACCCTTGGCTTAAATATTGCTACTGAATACCGGTTTGACGATGGAGGCAAACTTTTTGCACGTGGTTTATATGGAACACTTGAGGATGAAGAAATCCATTATAAGCATAGGCTGAGGTTTGATAAGGATAGAATGGAGCTTCAACACATACACAATACGCTGATTACTCGTATGCAGGGCTTCGAAGTTGGTGGGGAAAGCTTTATAGGAGCTGATAACCAGCTGAATTGGAGTTTAGCCAGTTATGATAATGAGTTCCGCTACGGGAATACACCTAATAAAGAAGATCACTCTTATTTTGTAATGCGCTTTGACCAAGCGAATGTGGGTTATATTGGCTTGGCTGAGGATGGACTGGCCTATAACCAGATTGATGGTGGCTATGATCCAGCAGAAAATATACCGACTCATCTTCCCGATCATTTTGTGATGGACCCGGCTCAGTCCAATTTATCCTGGGTTGAACTTTATAAAGTGTATGTCAACGAAAAAGATAAAGTAGTTGTTTCTTTTGACTTTACTTCGGAGCTTTCCAGTGAGTTGGAATTAAAGTTCGGAATGAAATATCGGGATAAGGAGCGAGTGTCAGAATTTTCCGATGAATTTTACGCCTGGGATGAGGTGAACTACGGCTCTGCTCCGGTTCTTGCTGATTTCACATTGTCTGACCAGCCTGGTAGAAGTGATTTCTTATCTGAACTGGATGTTAATTACGCCTCACAGTTCTCACAATCGGCTTCAATGTCGCAGTTGGAAAAATTTTGGAACGAAAATCGAGATAAATTTATTTTAGTATCAGAAGAATCTGCTTTGGTGGAAAATGGCGGTGCTCTTGGACGCAATTTTGAGCTAACTGAAAGTCACCTGGCTGCTTATGGTATGGGAACTTACGATTTTTCAGAGAGAGCGACTTTTGTAGCTGGGTTGCGGCTGACTCAGACACAAACTGAGGTGGATAGCCAGGTGTTTATCACCGATGAATCTGACAATGGTTACCTGGTGCCTTTTAATGGCCAGAAAGAGTATTTATCCATTCTGCCATCGGTACATCTAAAGTATGCGCTTACGGAAGATAGTAACATCCGGTTTGCTGTTACCCGAACATTTGCCAGGCCGGATTTTGGTGACCTGAATCCAGGAGGTTACTACGCCGAACACGATAATGAATTTATAGGTGGTAATCCAGATCTTGATCCCACTTACTCTTGGAATCTGGATATGATGTATGAATACTATTTCAATGAATTCGGAGTGTTATCTACTGGAGTTTTCTATAAGGATATCACCGATCCAATTTTTAAAGATGTTAAAGAGGGCGAGTATAACGGGGTTTCCGGAGTTGATATCTACAGCCCGGAAAATGGGGGCAATGCATGGCTGAGAGGCTTGGAGTTTAACTTGGTGCGTAGGTTGGATTTTCTGCCTGGATTTCTTTCAAATATTGGGGTATCGGCAAATATCACCTTGATGGAGTCAGAAATGCATATCCCAGGACGTGATGAATCTGTGCCGATTTCCCGCCAAGCAGATTTGTTACATAATTTCTCTATCTACTATGACGACGGTGCTTTCTCCATACGCTTGGCTCAAAATCATAAGGGTGAGTATATTGAGGAGCATGGAGCCAGTAAAAATGGAGATCAATACTATGGGGCCTACACCAGTCTGGATATGAGTGCAAATTATACATTGAGTGACAGTCTGGTTGTCTTTGTAGAAGCTCTCAACCTGACTAACGAACCTCTAACATATTATATTGGTAATGAAAATAGGCCCAAGCAGTTAGAATATTATGGAGTGCGTGGACAATTTGGTTTTCGCTATAGTTTCTTTTAGCGACTTGCTTTGGTGGCTCAAAGAAACAACACGGCAGTAGCCGTGTTGTTAATTCTGGAAGTGTCGTAAAATATTTTTAATTATAAAGAAAGTGGATCCCCGCGTTTCAGTAGTGTTTCTATATCAATATTTCTAGGAAGAGTGCCGGTACTGTGTGCCCCCTTACTTTCCAATCTAGATTGAATAAAAGCATTACTTACGGCTTCATTGCCAGCCTGAAGAAGGAGATGGGTTTGCATCGTAATCGCCATTTGGTCGATTATATGACGTGCCCGATATTCAAATTGATCCAGGTCTGCAAGTTCATTTTTCAGTAAATTTATTGCTTTATCAAATCGAGAATCTACGCCGACACTCGATGCCATTTCATCCAACCAATGGTTGACGACACTGGGCGTCTTAGTAATCGCTCGCAGCACGTCTAGAGCCTGAATGTTACCTGACCCCTCCCAGATAGCATTAATTGGTGCATCGCGGTAGAGGCGGGCGGTGATAAAGTTTTCAATAACCCCATTACCTCCCAAGCACTCCATTGCTTCATAGGCATGATGGGGGCTGCGTTTACAGATCCAATATTTACCTACGGCAGCACCCAGACGTAATAGCATCTGTTCGTGCTCCTGATCCTCTTGATCCATGGCTCGTGCCATACGCATTGTTAGAGCGATTGAGCCCTCAACTTCCAGTTGTAGGTCGCCCAATACATTCCTCATTAAAGGTTGGTCAATCAGTTTCTGACCAAAGGCTTTCCTCTGAGAGGTGTGATACATAGCCTGCACCACTGCTTGGCGCTGCCCACCTGATGAGCCAACCATACAATCAAAGCGTGTGAGGGCGACCATCTTGATGATCGCGTTTACGCCGCGCCCCTCTTCACCCAATAACCAACCTAAAGCACCTCGCATCTCCACTTCAGAAGAGGCATTGGATACATTACCAGCCTTTATCTTAAGTCTTTGAATTTCTAGCGCATTTTTGCTTCCATCAGGCCGCCAGCGGGGCACCAGGAAACATGAGAGCCCTCCTGGCGCTTGGGCTAATACGAGGAAGCCATCACACATTGGGGCTGACATAAACCATTTATGACCAAGCAATTCATAGCTCTCACCACCTGTATATAATGCGGTGCTTGTATTTGAGCGAACATCTGAGCCGCCCTGCTTTTCGGTCATACCCATACCAATGGTCAGGGAGGACTTTTCAAAATATGGGCGATTGCTGCCATCATATCCCCGGTTAAGAATCTTGGGTATCCACTCTTCAGCAATTCCCTGATTTAACTTAATTGAGGGTACTGAGGCAAAGGTCATCGTAACGGGACAACTGTGCCCCGCCTCTAGCTGGCAATGAAGATAGTTTTTCGCAGCGCGGGTTACATTGGCCCCGGGACGAGGAGTGGTCCAGGGAGAGCTGTGGAGCCCTTCTGATAGTGCGAGCTGCATAAGCTGGTGATACGAGGGGTGATAGCGTACTAAGTCAATGCGATTACCGATACGATCATGACTTTCAAATATTGGCTTAAACTCATTCGCAGCATAACCCCGCTCAATCATTTCTGGTCTTCCGCAGACTTCACCGTAACGCTGTAAGTCATTTTCCGCCCAGTGCCCACCATTGAGATGCGTATTATCAATTAAGGCTTGGTCACCGGCATATAGGTTGTGTCCACAGAGAGGAGAGACTTGGTTACTGACTATGTGAGTAGCTGTATGTGTTGAAGGGTGTAAATGATCACTCATGACTTGAACCTTTGCGGCTAAGGCGAATTTTTGCTTATTAGAAAGCCTATCTTGTACTGTATTCTCAAGTTGAGGCTGTGATAAATGATTAGAGAGTACCAGTATGGAAGCATAAATCAGCAAGCGCCTGATTACTATTTGGGCATGTTGATATTTCATGGGTAAGTTCGATTGGACTTACGCTGTACTAGAAAATCATAGGTGAATAAGTTTTTAATCAAAGCGATATTGCTTTTCCGGGCGCTATTAATTTCTTTATTTGAGAGGACTCGACTAAATTGCTTTCCGAATCTTTTTAAATTGACAGATGGTGGTGTTTACTCGGTCGGTGTGCGTTATTTGAGCTGAGTTAACATACGGTTTTACTCGATATATATCAATTAAGTTTGCGGACTAGTGCGAATTTATTGTTGTTCTAGGTGATTTTGCGTTACTTTGAAATCTATACGAAAGGATGCTAACAATTGTTCCAGGTCAAGTTAAAAGCGATACCTTTGTATGAGAAAGTAACATTTGCAAGGATTGCTGGCACACTTAAGATTGAATTTTTGGTATCTGTATCACTACCTGTTGCAGTATGAGGGTTGATCGAATAGATTTAGTTCTCAGCAATGATACCGCAGGATGAAAAGAATAAAAAAGTAAGAAGCCGTCATCAGGTAGAATCAAAAAGGATCGTATGTTGGGGGAACCCAGATGAATTTGCATAAGGACTATGCACGCTTAAAAATTGTTGCGGCAGATAGTACTCTTAAGGGGCCTTCTGTAGCTTTCTTAACATCCTCAATCAACTTGCAAACTTCGATTTTTGCAGGTCATATTGAAACGGAATTTCAAACCAAGTGCTCTATTGTTCAGCGCCTTCCCTCAGTTTCTTTTGAGTATTTGGTTGCTGATTATCTTTTACTCGATTGCGCAGATCTCTCTAAGTTAGAACTTGATCAACTTTTACGGGATATTCATGCTGCAATTGATGCTCCCAGTGTCATTTTACTAAACGTAGACGATACAAGTGAATTTGATTTTGTATTGCATTGGGAAAAGGTGCTAGGGCTGATGCCCTCGAAGAGTGATGCGAAAGTGATTATGGAGAGATTAGGCAGGATATTTTGTGGGGAATATTGGTTTCCTAGAGATGTTTTGCATAATTTTCTTCGGCAGCACAGACGCCCCAAAAGATGGATGGATACAACCGCAAGCCTCACACAGAGGGAGCGGCAGATATTAGAACTTATCTGTGAGTGTCGGACTAATGCAGATATTGCTAGTGTACTCTGCGTCAGTGAACACACGGTGAAAAGTCATCTATATAAAATTTATAGAAAGATAGGCTGTAAAAATCGCTTGGAAGCAAGTAGTTGGGCGAGTCAGAATTTGTAAGATGAAATCAAAATATTTTTCTCTTTGGGGGAGGTGCCTTGTACTTTCTCTATGTTTCATGTCTTCTTTCACGGTTTCTCAGACCCTGGATTCTGGTGATGGTGAAGATTCAATTCTTACAGGGTTGATCATTGATAATACGGTGAGTGGTATAGGTCAGGAATTTGCGCGCGCACTCTCTCTGTACATCTCCTCAAATCTGACAGATTTCGATTATAACCTTACTGTTCATGAAAGACCTTCGGCACGCTGGGGTAGTGTTGTGTGGGTGACTTATGAAAATAAACAGATGTTCAGGACTGTTATTTATCCTGGGCGCAGGCGATTTGGGCAAGTAGTCGAGCAGGCAGCTTCTCAAATAAACAATAATGTACGACAGCAAAGGCTACAGGAATTGTTTTCACAGAATTTAGATTTGGCTGGGGAGGAAATCTAGTGAAGTATGTAAATTTATTAATTATTTTTGCGCTATCTTGCACCGCTTTTGCTACAGAGCTTATTTATACTCCAGTAAATCCGTCTTTCGGAGGCAACCCTCTGAATGGTAATTATTTGCTAAATAATGCCAGTGCCCAAAATGGTAAAAAGGACCCTAAGGCTGGCAAGTCTCCTTACTCTGATTCGTCCTCGCTTGATCGGTTTACGGATACCCTGGAATCCAGATTGTTATCCCAGCTGCTTACAGATGTTGGCAATGGAAATGATGGAACCTTGGTAACGGATGACTTCATTGTCAATATTCTTGATGTGGATGGTACATTAACCATAACTATTACAGATGCTGTTACAGGGGAACTTTCCGAGATTGTGGTTGTTGGTCTTAATCCGGGCAACTGATTTAATTGGCCAGCGGATGGTGTTTTTTAGAGGTGGCGGTGATGGTGGTTAGAATAATATTCATATTTTCAGTTTTATTTTTTGGTGGTTGTAGTTTTTTTCAGAGTGCGGGGGAGGCTTTGTTTGGTCCAGGGGAGCAGAAGGCGACTCTGACAGATAGGATGAGTACCTACGCCGACCTTTTGAATTTGCCATCCCCGAGAGGGAAAATTGTAGTGGCCGTTTATGGCTTCAGTGATCAAACTGGACAGTATAGACCTGCTCCTTCAAGCTCTTTCTCAACCGCTGTTACACAAGGGGCAGCCTCTATGCTCGTTCAGGTCTTGAACGAGTCAGGGTGGTTTGTCACCTTGGAGAGGGAGGGATTACAGAATTTACTTACCGAAAGAAAAATAATAAGGGCATCCAATAAAGAGCAGGAATCGCCTCTTCCATTTGAACTGCCCTCCTTGATGTCTGCCAATGTTATGTTGGAGGGAGGCATAATTGCTTATGATACAAACATAAAAACTGGTGGAGCCGGAGCTCGATATTTCGGTATCGGCCTTTCTGAGCAGTATCGTGTTGATGAGGTGACTGTAAATTTACGTGCTGTAGATGTTCGCTCAGGTCGCGTTTTAAATAGTGTGCTCACCAGTAAAAAAATCCTTTCACGCCAGGTTCAGGGTGATGTTTATACTTTTGTGGAGTATAAGCGGTTGCTGGAAATTGAGGCCGGGATGACGACAAATGATCCGGCACAACTTTGTGTGCTTTCTGCTATTGAGTCGGCAGTGATACATCTTATTGCCAATGGTGTCACTAACAATCTCTGGGCTTTGCAGGATGTTAATGAATTCCCGGCTTCTGTATTGAGCGAATATTCGGATGCTACTGTAAAAATTCTTTGATTATTGATGCAGTTTTGTTTGTTTTCTGGGTGTGTTCTTTTTGTGACGTATAATCACCTCCTGTGTTGTTTTCTTCGGTGGTATAAGTGGTCTTGTATTTCTGTTGTGCTGTGGTGAAATATCATGTAATTTACGTTGCTTGTTTATTTGGGGCTGTTTTTATTCGAGATAAGCAAGCTATATTTCCCCCTCATACAAAAGTCTTAATTATTCCCCATTTCTTTCTGAAAAATATACCCTTTCTTCTGATTTAATCCTTTCTCATATGTTTCTATAGTGTCCATCGGTAAACGGTATCTTTGTTTAATTTTTTTGAGGGGGTTTTGAGTGGGCACTATTAAAACGGGTGTTTGTTTTTTTCTCCTGTTTGTTTTTTGTGCTTCCGCAGCCTGGGCAGGCGATCTAGATGATTATGATGAACTGTCTTCAGCGCAAGGAGAGCTAGATCTTTTACTAAAGAGGAATGAGTCCATTACGGGCCAGCTGGCGGAGGTTGTACAGACGGGCGATTATAATCTCGTCGAAGTCTCTCAGTCAGGACAGTACAACCAGGTTTTTTTGGTTCAGGATGGGTATTCTAACGAGGCCCTAGTCCAGCAGGGGGGAGAGTATAATTATGCCGCAATCTCCCAATCTGGAGCCTATAACCAGGCTACTGCCGTTCAAAATGGGGTGAATAATATCGCCCTGATTAATCAAGTAGGTTATGGAAATTCAGCCAATATCATCCAAAACGGAGATGGGCTCTTTGGATTTGTCGCGCAGTTCGGTGACAACCATGCAGTGCAAGTAGTTCAACACTAACGCGCTGTTTTCTTTTTGTTTGTATTTGTTTACTTAGTCTGAGGGAGAAACATAAATGAAAAAGCTTTCACTTGCTGCCGCGATTGCAATGCTTGTTGGTGCTGGACAGGTTATGGCCGATAGTAACTATGGCGATCAACTACAGGTTGGAAACGATAATGGTGCTGATATTTATCAGGTGTCCGAGTCCACTAATAATGCTGCCTATCAGTGGCAGGAAGGTAATGACAACCGTGCTACCGCTAATCAGTCTACCGCTGATGCTAACTACATTGATCAGACTCAGGTAGGTAATCGTAACTATTCTGAAACCAGCCAGTTTAATCAGGATGGTTCACAGGCATATACTTTTCAGCAGGGAGAGGGTAACCAAGGGGTCATTCACCAGTGGGATGGTACCAGAAACGCTGCTTTCGCTACGCAGATTGGTAGTGAAAATGTCATGCACCTAGATCAGTACTCAGAGGCTAACGATAACACTCTCGATGCTGTTCAAGAGGGTAATGATAATATGGCCGCATTACACCAGGACGGTGACGGTAACCAGTTTGTCAGCACGCAGTCTGGTGATGGAAACAGTGTCTGGAGCAGTACTTGGTATGCTTCCGCCGATGGTTTCCTGGGTGGTCAGGTAGGTAATGGAAATGCCGGCTTCGTCTATCAGGAAGGCGTCGAAAATACATCAAATCTGGTACAAACTGGCGACTACAACTATTTGGATATGTCTCAGGTTGGTGCCAGTAATATTGTCACGGTTGCCCAGACGGGTACTGGTAACTCCAGTGTTGCCGGCCAGTATGGTGACGCTAACGTTGTCACTGTCACTCAGAATGAAACCAATAACATCGGCGATATGTATCAGTATGGCAGCAGTAACGCTGCGACCCTGGTACAAAATGGTGATCTTAACTGGACCGAATTTTCTCAGTCTGGTGATCTGAACGTGGCAACGATTGATCAGTCTGGTAGCGCTAACTCAGCCTTTGGCTATACCGAAGGTATGGCTAACACGGTAGATATTGACCAGTCTGGCGAGCTGAACTTGGCTGAAATTCATCAGGATCTGGGTGAATTCAATTTGATAGTTATGACTCAAGATGGCTTTGAACACGGCGCTCACCTGGGGCAGTCCGGTAGCGAGAATGCCACCTTTGTTACTCAGACTGGCAACTTTAACATGGCCAGTGTTCATCAAGTTGGCAATAATAATTTGGCTTCAGTTTCTCAAAACTAAGAAACGCTTGCCTCTTTAATGAGAGCCCTCTCCATTCGGGGAGGGTTCTTTTTTATTGGATAAAAAATTCACCACATCATTTATTTGTGCGCTAAACACACCGCTGCCCGCATAAATTCAGTGTGAGCTCTAGGAGGCCGATCCAAGGCGATTGATGGGTGGTGTTGCCTTTAATGGCTGAATCAACAGCTCGTGCTTTCAGTAAGAGTGCTTCCAGCTTTGGGGGCCCGAGGCGGGATAAAGCCGACTGAACGAGTGGTTGACGTTTCTGGATGCGCACCAAGCGTGCCAATGGCTGTCCCTGTTCGAGTTTTTCCGTTATTTCCAGGAGGGATCGAACCTCCCGGGCCAGGGCCCAAAGCACCACCGGCGGCTCTATTCCTTCGGCACGCAAGCCCTGCAAAGTTTTGACAGCCTTCTCGGCCTCTCCAGCCAACGCCCTGTCTATGAGGTCAAAGACACTATAGCGGGCGGAGCTGGTAACACTATGCTCTAACTGCTCAACGGTTATCGTTTCGCCGCTGTTTAATAATTTTAGCTTCTCAATTTCCTGACTTGCAGCAAGTAAATTGCCTTCCACTCGCTCGGCGAGAATACGCACGGCTTCCTTTTCGGCGGACAACCCTGCCGCACTAAGTCTTTGGCTGATCCAGTGTGGCATTTCCTGAGCACTTACCGGCCAAACCTGGACCAATACGCCCTGGCCTTCAAGGGTTTTGACCCACTTGCTGTTGAGTTGGGATCTGTCTAGCTTGGGCAGAATGAGCAGTAGTATCAAATCCTGGCTGGCAAGGGCGGCAAACTCCTGTAAGGCCTTGCTCCCTTTATCTCCTGGCTTACCACTCGGCGCGCGCACTTCAATGAGTTTTTTTTCTGCAAAGAGTGACATATTTCCGGCAGAGGCAAGTAGTGACCCCCAATCGAAATTGTGCTCAGCGTGCAGTATCTCTCGCTCTTCAAAGCCATTTTTCCGTGCCGCTGCACGTATTTGATCGCAGCACTCCTGTACGAGAAGGGGCTCATCGCCAGAAACGATATAAGCCGTTACTAGCTCTTTCCTGAGTTGTTGAGAGAGTTGTTGAGGGTTGATACGCATAAGCCAAGCTGCCTAGTAGCTTTTATCTTCCAGAGGGGCGTTGACATCGATACGGCGCAGGCGATCAATCATCCGGCTGATCAGCTCACGGCGCATTTCTGCGCGCAGGAGTCGCTCCTCTTCGCCCTTACTGACAATTTCTGAGACATCCCACTCTAGAGAACGGTAGACATCGGCTTGGGCCTTATTTAACAGAACCTCGCCACTACTTGTACGAACACTGTAAATAGCGCTAGTAATTAATTCGTACTCAGAAGCTCGCCCTTCAGAATCCACAGCAACCGTGAGTTTTCGTTCGGTTTCCCTATGAATGGTCAGCAGATAGTCCGCCTCTATGGGAGACGCGGCAACGGGGACTCCGCCGTTTTCCAGGAGCCGGCTGATTTCATCTGCGATGTCACTTCGCGGGTTTTCACTGGAAATATATATAGTGCTACCTGGGGGGAAGTTTTTCGGTGCTCCGCGCAGGTGCCAGCCACAACTGGCCAGAGTAAGGGTGGCTAGTAGGACGAGGATTCGGCTTGTGGTTATTTTCATAAACTACCTGATTTGTTTGTACCGGCAAACGGGTTTGTGCAGAAGCTAGCCGGGAGCATGGTGCTCCCGGCAGGTGGGCTGGGGCCTACTTGGCAACAATGTTTACCAGCTTGCCCGGTACAACAATCACTTTGCGTACTGTGGTATCGCCGATAAATTTCTGCACGGTTTCATTGTCCAGCGCCAGTTTTTCCAGGCTCTCTTTGCCAGCATCGGCTGGCGCTTCAAGCTTGGCACGGACTTTACCGTTGACCTGTACTACCAGGGTAATAGTTGAACGGATCAGGGCTTCCTTATCCACAGCGGGCCAAGGCGCATCAATTAGGGAGTCAGAATTACCCAGTACCCGCCACAATTGGTGGCAGATATGCGGAGTAACCGGTGCCAACAGCAGTACCGCGGCTTGTAATGCCTCCCGCTCAACGGCAAGACCCTGTTCGCTATCCCGCTCAGCCAGTTTATTTACTTCATTGAGAAGCTCCATTACTGCGGCGATAGCAGTGTTGAAAGTCTGTCGACGACCGTAATCGTCTCCGACTTTCTGGATGGTCTCATGGGCCTTGCGACGCAGTTGCTGCTGCTTGTCACTCAGTGACTGCTGATGAATTTCCACTTCGCAGGAGCCAGCGGCAACATGGCTATGAACGGTTTTCCACAGTTTGCGCAGGAAGCGGCTGGCGCCCTCTACACCTGTTTCGTGCCATTCCAGAGTCTGTTCGGGAGGAGCTGCAAACATGGTGAACAGCCGCACGGTATCAGCACCGTATTCTTTAACTGCGGCGTGGGGGTCAATCCCGTTGTTTTTCGACTTGGACATTTTCACTACGCCGCCGGCGGTTACCTCTTCACCGGTCGCGCGCTCAATGGCTTTAATGGCTTTGCCCTTCTCATCCCGCTCCACATCCACGTCGGCTGGGTTGATCCAGGTTTTGTGGCCGCTCTCTTCCCGAAAGAAGGACTCTGCCAAAACCATGCCCTGGCATAACAACTGTTTGAAGGGCTCATCGGTGTTGACCAGGCCCTCATCACGCATCAGTTTGTGGAAAAAGCGTGCGTACAACAGGTGCAAAATAGCGTGCTCAATACCACCCACATACTGGTCTACGGGAAGCCAGTAGTTGGCGCGATCTGGGTCGAGCATCCCCTCTTCGAAATCAGGACAGGTGTAGCGCGCGTAGTACCAGCTGGACTCCATGAAGGTGTCAAAGGTGTCGGTTTCGCGTTCTACCGGCGTGCCATTGAGTTCGTCTTTGCGCCACTCGGGGTCGGCTTTTATCGGCGATTGAACCCCGTCCAGCTCCACATCTTCCGGTAGTAAAACCGGCAGTTTCTCAGCGGGCACTGGGATTTCGCCGCCATCGGCCAGGTTGAACATGGGGATAGGGGCGCCCCAGTAACGTTGGCGAGACACCCCCCAGTCGCGCAGACGGTAATTGGTCGTTACCTGGCCCTTGCCGGCCGCTGCCAATACCTCAGAAATTGCGGTAAAGGCCCCATCAAAATCCAGGCCATCGAAGCTCCCTGAATTTACCAAATTGCCTTTCTCAGTAAAGGCCTCTTTGCTCAGGTCGATCTCTTGGCCGTCCGCAGGCTCTATTACCTGAGTGATAGGTAGCTGATATTTCTGAGCAAACTCCCAGTCACGTTGATCGTGGGCGGGTACGGCCATCACTGCGCCAGAACCGTAATCCATCAACACATAATTAGCCACCCAGACCGAAACCTCTTCACCGCTGATGGGGTGGATGGCCTTAAGGCCTGTATCCATGCCTCTTTTATCCATGGTGGCCATATCGGCCTCAGACAAGGATTGCTTTTTACATTCTGCAATAAAGTCTTTTAGCTCAGGGTTAGCCTGGGCTAATTCCAGCGCAATCGGATGCTCAGCAGCGAGGGATACGTATGTGACCCCCATCAGGGTGTCCGGGCGGGTGGTATAGACATCGAAGTGGTCCATGCCCGCGACGGTTGTGGGCAGGGCGAAGCTCAATTCCACACCGCGGCTCTTACCGATCCAATTGCGTTGCATGGTCCGCACTTGCTCAGGCCACTCCGGCAACTTGTCCAAGTCGTTGAGCAGCTCTTCGGCATAGTCGGTGATCTTGATAAACCACTGGGCCAGTTCACGCCGCTCCACAGTGGTGCCGCAGCGCCAGCAGGCTCCATCTTCAACCTGCTCGTTTGCGAGTACGGTCTGGTCATGCGGGCACCAGTTCACGGCGGAGTTCTTCTTATAAACCAACCCCTTTTCGTAGAGTCGGGTAAAGAACCATTGCTCCCAGCGATAATAAGAAGGCTGGCAGGTGGCCAGCTCACGGGACCAGTCGAAGCCGAAGCCGAGGGCCTTTAGCTGGCCTTTCATATACTCGATATTGGCGTAGGTCCATTTGGCCGGCGCGGTTTTATTTTGGATCGCGGCGTTTTCTGCCGGAAGACCAAAGGCATCCCAACCCATGGGGTGCAAAACATTTTTACCCTGCATACGCTGGTAGCGGGAAATAACATCGGTAATGGTGTAGTTGCGCACATGGCCCATGTGCAGTTTGCCGCTGGGGTAGGGGAACATGGATAGGCAGTAGAATTTTTCCCTGCCGGTATCTTCCTGAACCTCAAAGCTCTTTTGCGCCTCCCAGAATTCCTGGGCGGAAGCTTCGACTGCGGAGGGGGTGTACTGCTCTTCCATCGATTGGGGACCTATACTCTGTGATCAAAATTTTGCGGGGGAACCCTTGGGTGTTCTGGTGGGGGCGGCCTGAGATCTACAAGCAAAGAATTGATCGTGATCAAGGATTTCCCCGAAGCATCTATTTAGGATGCGTAAACGCGAGATTATAGGAGGGATACCGTGACGAAGGAACCGAAGTTACCGCCGAAGGACGATCTGGCCGATGAGTTTCGTGAAGACCTGGAAGATTTAATCGAGGGAGAGCTGGCGGTTGAGAACCTTACCGCCAATAAAGTCGCCTTTCTTCGCGCTTGGCTGAAGGATGACCTGCACCGCGCGAAGGATTATGTGCGGGGCCTGGGCGGGGAATTGCGCACTTTGGAGGCGCGTGGAGGGGACTGGCTACTAAATGCAGCGGACCCCACAGAAACCGCTTGGCCAAATCTGATGCGCTGTATCCGCGAGGGTAAGCCCTGGGCTCTGGCTGGCGAGACGGTAGGTGCCGGTGAGGAGTTGCAGTGCCTCGGGTGTGGCTATCGCGCCCAGCCACCGGAGAAAAGCCAAGTTACTCCCTGCCATCGCTGTGGCTATGGCTGTTTCAGGCAGATAGAGGGCGGTTTAGAGTATTGATCGAGCTCCCCAGGGCAATGGTGAATCTGCTGATTCCGCCTTTGGCACCTATGCTGGGTCTGCTTGTGGCATTCTTAATACGTTTTTTGCCTGTGGGCTCCCTCTTGGAGAGGGTGTCTTTGCCCCTTGCGATTTTCTCTTTTACTTTACTTTGGTTCAGCGGCACGCCGGCCTTTTCTGGTTGGCTTGGCAAATGCTTGGGAACTGTGCCGGATCTTCCTGCCAGGGCTCCAGCCCCGCAGGCCGTTGTAATTCTCGGGGGCGGGAGCTATAGGGACGGTGAGTCTGGAAGTGAGCGCTTATCTGCTCCCAGCCTGGAGCGGGTTCTTTGGGCGGTTCAGAATGCGCCTGAAGGAATGCCGATCCTGGTTTCCGGTGGACGAGTCCATCCGAACAAGCGTGCGACCGAAGCACAGTTAATGGTGGATTTACTCGAATCTGAGTTGTCTCGCCCGGTGAGTTGGCGCGATGATTGCAGTCGCACTACTGCAGAGAATGCCGTAAACAGTGCGGAAATATTGCGTAGCTCAGGTGTTGAAAGTATTGTGCTCGCCACCCACTGGTGGCACATGCCCAGGGCTGCAGCGGTTTTTACCCGCGCCGGTCTACAGGTTCAACCCCTACCGGTGGGGAGTGTGTCCGAATTGCTACCTAGGGCTCGGGATGAGGTTCGGCGATGGATACCCAGTGCGGCGGCTCTATTGTGCACACAGATCTATTGGAGAGAGCTGTTGGCACAAGCTTGGTATCAACTGAGGCCACTGCCGGAGGCTGGCAGATGTTGAGGAACTTTTGCAGTGAGGGAATCTCTGAGACTTATCGTGTATGAAGGAATAGGCGACGCGCCTTGTACCGCAGGTCTTAGCAGACTGGTTGCACCGAGCTAAATGGTCGACTGGCGCCACAGGGTCAACCCGCTGATCACTTTTTAGAATGGAGTAGCGACTGTGGATAACAATCATAACAATAAGCGAGATAACCTTATGCCAAAGGGCATCCCGGCTAACTTTGCTCCCATCCAGCTGCACAACCGACTAAACCGGGCGGTATGGATTGGCTACAAGCGCGTGGATCAGGATGGACGAATCCTGTTTTTCCTCTGTGCTGGGCTTGAGAGTGGAGCTCAGTTGAATAAAAACTTCGAGACCTTTGCCGGGCAAATTGTCCGAGAATTCCGTCTGGATCCATCGATAGTAGAATTTATTGAATTGCGTGTTGGCGCCGAAGAAACCCAGTGGTATCGCTGGCATGCGCAGTGGGTTGGCTCTGCGCCCATGGGGTGCCACGGGGACTTGGTAACCAGTGAGTCCAGCCGGCGCTATTTGACCCAGGCTCTGGAAAGCAGCGTTGTTGCCGCTTGATTTAAGAGACTGTTTTCAACGTGGTATACGCTAGGCGCGGGCCTTATTGGTAGCGCTATTTTGATTGAGCAGGTCTGCAAGAGCCTGCTCCAGGGTGGGGAACTGAAAGCTGTAGCCACTATCCAGAGCGGCACGAGGCTCCACCCGCTCGCTGGCCAGGAGTAGTTCTTCCGCCATCTGTCCGAACAGGGTTTTGAGCAACCAGGCGGGTGAGCGAAACAAAGAGGGGCGGTGTAGCTGTTTGGCCAATAGGCGACTGAAACTGTTGTTGGTGACGGCTTCGGGTGCACTGGCGTTAAAAGGTACGCAAAGTCGCTTGTCGATTGCATGAAGTATCAGACCAACCTCATCCTCCTCATGAATCCAGCTCATCCAGTGCTCACCGGAGCCCATCGGTCCCCCCAGGCCCAGGCGGAAAGCAGGCAACATTTTTGGCAGTGCACCGCCGCGGGTGGATAGCACTACTGCTGTGCGAATTGTCCCAACACACATGCCTGCTCTCTGCAGGGGCTGTGTGGCTGCTTCCCAGTCGCGGCAGAGTTGAGCGGAAAACCCGCCACCAGGAGAACTGTCCTCCCTCAGTAATTCCCCTCCGCGGTCCCCGTAGTAGCCGATAGCGGACCCCGACAGGAAGTAGTCTGGCCGTTCTCGCTGGGCGAGGGTCCAGCGCACTAATCTTTCGGTGGTGTTTAGGCGGGAGTTACGAATTTCGGCGCGGCGTTTCTCAGTCCAACGGCTGGATATGGGTTCACCGGCCAGGTTGACTACAACATCCACCCGTTCTTGAACCTCTTCGGGTGTACCACAGGCCTTGGCCGACTCTCCACAGAGCCTGCGAACTTTATCCGGCTGGCGGCTCAATACGGTGAGCGTGTCGCCGCGGGCGAGCCAGCGCTGGCAAAAAAGTCTACCGATCAGGCCGGTGCCACCACTGATTAAGCAATGCATAGACTGGGCATCCCCGCCAAAATTTCACTGGTAAATTGCTTGCAGCATAGCAGGCATCCCCAGGGGCGGGGCCCCGACTGCCTGCTAGAGCAAGGGCTGTGGCGGGGGCTATTATTCGGCTACTCCGCCGGTGAGAGGTTTTTTGACCTTATCGGACCGCCGGCGCTGCAGCAGCATTGCCAGTACCAGCATTGGTATGGCCAGCGTAAAAACTGTGGATATGCCGGCGAGCATAAAGGGGGTGGAGCCGCGCATTGCACGAATATCGCCGGTCATATTGGCCTGCTCAAACTGCGGTAGCTGTTTGAGGATGCTTCCGTGGGGGTCAACGATGGCACTCACACCGGTATTGGTGCCGCGTACTAGGTAGCGCCCTGTTTCCAGCGCGCGCATCTGCGCCATCTGCATATGTTGCAATGGCCCTATGGAGTCGCCAAACCAGGCATCGTTACTGATGGTGAGGAGTACCTGGGCTGAGAGGGCACTATCGGCTACCAGTCGAGGATAGACAATTTCATAGCAGATAAGGGGGGCCCAACTGGCCTTTCCCGCATTGAGTGGGCCCTGTTGATCGGGGCCGGAACGGATAAAGGAGGTGGGCAGGTTAAAGAATTCAATGGTCCCCCTGATGAAGTCCTCCAGGGGGACATACTCGCCAAAAGGCACCAAGTGACGTTTGTGGTAAACACTGGGGCTGCGGCCAAAAACGGCTGCGGAATTGTGTACTTTCTTGGCGCCGCTTTCTGGGCTGCGTGTGTCGTAAAGAATACCGCTGATCAGATCAATCCCGGTTTTTTCCGCATTGCGCTGCAGGGCCTGCATTAGGTTTGGCGCCTGACCGTACAGCATGGGGAGTGCTGCCTCCGGCCAGATAATCACATCTACATCCTGCTCACTCAGGGCGAGGGAGCCCTCTTGGTAGCGACTGATGGTCTCCCCGCGAAATTCTGGGAGCCACTTTTTTTCCTGCGGGATGTTCGCCTGTACTAACCCCACTGTGATTAAGCCACCTTCGGCCTGGGTCCACTGGATCTTGGAGAGAGCAGCCCCGAGAGGCCAGGGGAGAAGCGCCGCGCTAATCAGTGCGATATGGGCGGGTTGCTTGAGGGGGGCCAGGCGGCCACTGGCAGCCAGCGCCAATACTGCCCCGGAGAGGGCCAGTAGCAAGCCGATTCCATAGACACTCAGCACCGGCGCCCAGCCGGACAACCAGGTTTCCAGGTGGGCGTAGCCGGCGAACAACCAGGGGAATCCTGTGAACATCCAGCTGCGGAACCACTCGCTGATAAACCAGAGGGCGGCAAAGGCCAGGGCAAAACTGAATTTGTTGGCAGTGAAGCGGCCGAGAAAATAAAAAGGCGCGGCCAAAAGCGCTGCCATCAAGGCGACAAATCCCCCGGTGAGGGCGAGCCCTAGGGCGGGCGAGGAATTGCCAAAGTTCGTGATGGAAACATAGACCCAGGAGCCACCTGTGGCATACAGGCCGAATCCATAGCAAAAAGCCAACCAGAGGGCGTTGCGCCCGCGCAGCGGGGTGCCGCGGGCGGCGAACAGGAATAACCACGCCAGCAGGGTCAGGGACAGGAGGCCGCACACCCAGTAGTCAAAGGGGGCGAGGGACAATGTCATCAGCCCGCCGGCACTAGCGCCGGCGAGGGGTAATAGTATTCTTCGCATAGACTCGCTTAATCGATAGCCGCCAGTGCCGCCGAGCTCTCAACCCCGAGGAATTTTGACCAGTGTCGCCCAGCGGGCATACCGCTTAATCCTCATCGGGCGGCTTGCGCATATGGGCAACGCGAAGCAGGTGGATCTGCCGGCTGTCCGCGTAGAGCACCCGGAATAGGAAGTCGCCTAGGCGGGTGACTTCATCTCGGCCAGGCAGGTGGCCGAAAGATTGCATAATCAGACCACCAACCGTGTCGAATTCTTCATCGCTGAACGTGCAATCAAAAAATTCGTTGAACTCTTCGATGGGGGTGAGGGCCTTGACGATATAGTCATTCTCGCCCACGCGACGAATAAAACTATCCGCTTCTTCCTCATCGGTTTCATCTTCGATTTCGCCAACAATTTCTTCGAGGATATCTTCAATGGTGACCACGCCGGATACACCGCCATACTCGTCGATAACAACGGCCATATGGTAGCGATTTTCACGAAATTCCCGCAGGAGAATATTCAGGCGCTTGCTTTCGGGGATAATATTGGCCGGGCGAATAATGTCTTCGAGCTGGAATTCGCCGACACCTTTGAGGAGCAGAGGTAATAGGTCTTTAGCCAGCAGTATTCCGCGAATATCGTCAATGCTCTCGCCAACCACGGGGAAGCGGGAGTGACCAGATTCGATAATTTTGGGGAGAAACGTTTCGGGCTTGTCCTGCAGACCCACAACCACCATCTGCGAGCGGGGGATCATAATCTCCCGAACTTGCTGGCTGGATACATCCAGGGCGCCTTCAATAATGGACAGTGCCTCGGCGTCGACCAGCTGGTTTTCAGCAGCATCTTTGATGATATCCAGCAATTCATCACGGGACTTCGGTTCGGCGGAAAATGCGCCAAACAGTCTTTCCAGCCAGTTTTTTTCACTCGACCGGGGCTTGCTGGAAGAGTGGCTACTTGGGGGCTCGTCTGTGGTCATGGAAGTGGCCATGCTCCGGGTATCTCTCGTCTGTTGTCAATTCAGGAATCGTTAATGGGTCACTTTCATCTCGGCCGGGGGCCATCACCCCGCCTCATCGAGAGGCGTGTAGGGATCGGCAAAGCCGAGTTGAGCCATTAGGCTTGTCTCCAGCTTTTCCATGATTTCCGCATCGCTATCTTCGATGTGGTCATAACCCAGAAGGTGCAGTGTGCCATGGACCAGCATATGTGCCCAGTGTGCTTCGGATGATTTGCCCTGTTGTTTCGCTTCTTCCTCAACAACCGGTGCGCAGATGACCAAGTCTCCCAGCAGGGGTAGATTCAGCTCCGCGGGGAAGTCTGTGTGGAAAGACAAAACGTTGGTGGGTTTGTCTTTGCCCCGGTACTGGGCGTTGAGCTGTCGGCTCTCATCTTCATCGACGATACGCACCGCTAGTTCGGCTTCTTCACGTTGGCTGGAAAGGGCGCTAATTACCCATGTGTGGATCTTTTCATCGGGGGGGAGGCTGCTGCAGCGGCTCGCCCGCTGCACATCGAGGGTCAAGTCAATCATAACTATGCGGGGGGACCTCAGGCGGCGTTCTCATCGGCTTTGTTACTGATGTTGGCATCCCGTTCCGCCTCGTGGATATCGTAGGCTTCCACGATGCGCTGTACGAGAGGGTGGCGGACCACATCCTTGGCGCTGAAATGGGTAAAGCTGATACCGTTGACCTTGTTGAGTACTTCCACGGAGTGGCGCAGGCCCGAGGCCTGCCCGCGTGGCAGGTCCACCTGGCTCGGATCTCCGGTGATCACCGCCGTGGAGCCGAAACCAATTCGGGTCAGAAACATTTTCATCTGTTCGCGGGTGGTGTTCTGGCTCTCATCGAGAATCACAAAAGCGTTATTGA
The DNA here is from genome assembly GCF_041447225.1 of Microbulbifer echini. Taxonomy (NCBI): domain Bacteria; kingdom Pseudomonadati; phylum Pseudomonadota; class Gammaproteobacteria; order Cellvibrionales; family Microbulbiferaceae; genus Microbulbifer; species Microbulbifer echini. The sequence goes on from NZ_JBGMEL010000018.1 coordinate 64,542, forward strand.
GTGTACGCCCGCGCATGTAGGCCAGAGGAGCTACTTCGATCACGTTGCGTTCTATCAGCTTACCGACCGTCTCAAAGCCCAGCATCTCGTAGAGGGCGTCGTAGAGTGGGCGTAAGTAGGGGTCTACTTTTTGGCTTAGGTCACCGGGGAGAAAGCCGAGTTTTTCACCGGCTTCCACCGCAGGGCGCACCAACAGAATGCGTTCCACCTGGTCTTTAAGTAGGGACTCGACTGCACAGGCGACCGCCAGATAGGTTTTGCCGGTACCGGCGGGGCCTATACCGAAATTGATATCGTTGCTCTGTACCGCATGCACGTACTTGCGTTGGTTTAAACCACGCGGGCGTACAGAACACTTTTTGGTGCGAATCAATACCACCTGGTCGGCTTCTGTGGATTCGCCCCCTTCACCCTTGCGGAGCAATTCCTCTACGCCTGCCTGTTGTAGAGCCAAATGGATCTCATCGGGCGTCAGGTCATCGCGGGTGCCGGTCTCCTTGTAGAGGGCGCTCAGCAACTCACAGGCAGCCTTGGCCGTTTTCGGGTCGCCGTAGACGGCGAACTGGTTGCCCCGATTACGGATTTCAATACCCAGTCGCTGTTCTATTTGGCGCAAATGCTGGTCGAACTGACCGCAGAGGTTGGCGAGGCGTCGAGCGTCATTGGGCTCGAGAGTGATATTGTGAGCGAGAGCTTGAGTTTCCAAACTGGTTTCCGGCACCTTAATTTGTAGTGTTCATTGCTAGGGTATACCCATTTTCCCTGGATAGGAAAGCCTTGGATCTTACCAATAGGTTCTAACTTTACCCGATTTTAATTACAGCTTGTAATTTCAGCGGTGCTGTTAGGCTATTTTGGCGGCAAGGAGTGGTTTTTAAGCACACCTTGCCGGGATGTGGGATTTGAGAGAACCTTAGAGCAGGTCCTCTTCCAGCTCAGAAGTGATTAGGGTACCGCGCAGGGAATTGGGCAGGGCTTCTTCGATCAGTACGTCGGCAAACTTACCAATCAGGGCCAAATCGTCGGCACGGAAGTTGACTACTCGGTTGTTTTCCGTGCGCCCTTGTAACTGGCCCGGATCTTTCTTGGAAACTCCGCTTACAAGTACCCGCTCGGTATTGCCCACCATATGTCTGGCTATAGCCTGAGCCTGCTGGTTGATGCGGTTTTGCAGTAATTTCAGGCGCTCTTTCTTAACCTCTTCCGGGGTATCGTCGGGCAGGTCGGCAGCAGGGGTTCCCGGGCGTGGTGAGTAAATAAAACTGAAGGAGAGATCAAAGCCCACGTCCTGAATCAGGTTCATGGTGGCTTCAAAATCTCTGTCGGTTTCACCGGGGAAGCCCACGATAAAATCTGAGGATAGGCAGATATCCGGGCGAATCTTTTTCAGGCGGCGGATTTTCGATTTGTATTCCAGCGCTGTGTGGCCACGCTTCATAGCCATCAAAATACGGTCGGAACCGCTTTGTACCGGCAGGTGAAGGTGGCTGACCAGTTCTGGTACCTGTGCGTACACGTCGATCAGTGCATCGGAGAACTCGACCGGGTGTGATGTGGTATAGCGGATGCGGTCGATACCATCAATCGCCGCCACGTAGGTGATCAGCTCGGCGAAATCCACTTCTTGGCCGTCTTCGCCGGCAGCTCGGTAGGCGTTGACGTTTTGGCCCAGCAGGTTCACTTCCCGCACACCCTGCTCGGCCAAATGTGCGACTTCTTCCAGTACATCGGCGACCGGCCGGCTTACCTCTTCACCGCGGGTGTAGGGAACCACGCAGAATGTGCAGTATTTGGAGCAGCCTTCCATAATAGAGACAAAGGCTGAGACACCATCGGCTTCTGGCTGGGGCAGGCGGTCGAATTTCTCGATCTCAGGGAAGCTGATATCGACGATTACAACGCCGTTTTTCTGCTCTTTGGTTTCCATCATTTCTGGCAAGCGGTGTAGGGTTTGCGGGCCAAAGATCAGGTCTACATGGGGGGCGCGCTTGGCGATGGCTTCGCCTTCCTGGCTGGCGACACAGCCGCCGACGCCAATCACCAGTTCGGGATTTTTTTCCTTGAGGCGCTTCCAGCGACCGAGCTGGTGGAATAACTTTTCCTGGGCCTTTTCGCGAATAGAACAGGTGTTGACCAGTAGCACGTCCGCCTCTTCAGGATCGTCGGTGGGTACCATCGCGTGTGATTCGCCGAGTAGATCGCGCATCCTGGCGGAATCGTACTCATTCATTTGGCAACCGTGGGTTTTGATGTATAGCTTTTTCGCCGGTGTATCGGACATATCGCGCCTGATTAAAAACTGGTCAATTAAACGGGTGGGGCATTATAGCGACAGGACTCGGCACTGCATAGATGGCTATATTAGCGCTTGAGAACCTGTGCTATTCTTGCGCGCTTTTTCGGGCATTGCCCGTTTTCTGAACAACTTCGAGCTTCGGGGTATTCCCCATCCTGAGAGACTTATGGCCAACCCGATATATAAAGTGATTTTCCACAACCAGAACCAGGTGTATGAACTCTATGCCCGGGCTATCTATCAGAGCGATATGTACGGCTTTATTGAGGTCGAGGAGTTCGTATTTGGGGAGAAGGCCCAGCTGGTAGTGGACCCGAGTGAAGAAAAACTGAAAACCGAATTTGCCTCGGTGACCCGCTCCTATATTCCCATGCACAGTATTGTGCGTATTGATGAGGTGGAGAAAGAAGGCACCGGAAAAATTGTCGAGGTTAAGGGCGATAAAGTAGCAAAATTCCCTTTCGCACCGCCTATTCGTCATCCCCAAGATACTGAGTAATCCTCCCCTTTTTTCACCGAATCAGCAGGTCTTTGGCCTGGCTGATTCGGGCGCCTAAAACCCTCGCAGTCCTTCGGGTTTCACTGCAATATAAGCTTCAATAAAAATCCTCCGGGTTGTCATCGAATCGCTGCAAAGTGATTGTGCGGGTGATTATCGATTTTACTCAAGTTTGATCCTGAATTGATGCTCGATAGGTACCCGCCTGTATCCAGCTTGCAAGCCCCCGGCTGATATATACGACTGACACCGTGTGTGACGCTTACTTTGGCGCCCAGTAAGTCGTTTATCAGCCCCTGATTGCAAGTTGATCACTGATCAAAGGTTGGAACCTTGCTATGAGCAATCGCTACCGTGCGCTGTGGGTATCCGATGTCCATTTAGGCAGTAGAGACAGTGAGCCCCACCGGCTGGCGGACTTTCTGGCACAGAACCGTGCCGATAAGGTGTACTTGGTGGGGGACATTTTCGATATGTATGCCCTATCCAAGGGCAGGGGCACTTGGTGTCAGGCATCTTCCCTACTGCTGGGTATGCTTTCGGAGTTGAGCAACCTTATCCCGGAAGTCATTTATATCCCCGGTAATCACGATGCCCCCATGCGCAGCTGGGCGGGTAAGCGACTGGGTAATATCCGGATTGAACGGGACTGGGTGCACACTGCTGCGGGCGGCAAGCGCTACTGGGTCACCCATGGGGATCAATTTGAGCACCATATAAAAATTAATCCGGTTAGTTACCACATCGGTGACCGCAGTTATTACCTGATGTTGCGCTTGAACCGCTGGATTAATTACTGGCGCAGTCGTTTCAATAAGCCCTGGTGGTCTCTGGCCAGCCAGATAAAAAACCGGGTGGGTACGGCCCGGCAGATGATGAGTGACTTTGAACGTGTCGCTGTTGCTGCGGCGGACGCTCGGGGAATGGATGGAATTATCTGTGGGCATATTCATCGCCCGGCGCTACGCAGTAAAAATAATGGTGGTAGCCCGGTAATTTATGCCAATTGCGGTGATTGGGTCGATTCAATGAGTGCCATAGTGGAGCAACAAAATGGCAACCTGGAGCTGCTGCATTGGTACCAGACGCCGAAAATAGCCAGCATAATGACAGAGGTGGTGGCCGCATGATTCAATTTGAAGCACTCTTGCAAAAAAATACCTGGTACAGCGCAGCACCACAAAAGCCAACGCGAAAATTGGTTTCCGCCACTCTGAAAAAAATATGCTGTGAGGAGAGAATTGTCGACTTGGGGCGGCGCTATCCCCACTTGGGGGGATTGGATTTTATTCGTCAATTATTTACCGATTTGAATTTTCGTTATGAATTAAATCCCTCGGAATTAGAGCGGGTGCCGACAACGGGTCCCTTGATTATCGTTGCCAACCACCCCCTGGGCAGCCTGGATGGATTGGCACTGATCGATATGGTGGCGAGGGTGCGCCGAGATGTGCGCGCAGTTGCTAGTGAATTGCTGTGGAATATTAAACCTCTGCGCTCCTACTTTTTGCCGGTGGATAATTTTAATGGGCGTACCCGCCGTGCGGATGTACAGGGGATTTATGATTATCTGGATCAGGGGGGGGCTGTAATTATTTTTCCCGCCGGAGAGGTTTCACGCCTCAGTCCCAAAGGCGTACGCGATGGGCGTTGGAATCCAGGATTTGTCCGCTTTGCGGAAAAGGTCAATGCGCCGATTTTACCTATGCAGGTACTCGGCAGGAATTCCTGGTGGTTTTACGGTTTGTCAATGATGAACAAGCCCCTGTCCACACTTTGGCTGATTCGTGAAATGTTTAAGCAGGCCAGTCGAGGGATTGATATCCGAATTGGCCGCCCCCTGGAGGCGGAGCACTTCCGCACCTGGCCATTGACGCCTCGCGCCCAGGCTGCGCTCTGGCGTAAACATGTTTACCAGCTGCATCGCTCTCCCGCGCCCCTGGGCCCGGAACTTATTGCAGCTGCGGAGTCTCAGGCAGAGGTTGAAAAAGTCATCCAAAGTTGTGAAGCATTGATTGCCCAGGGAGAGTTTTCTGTACGCCTGTATCGCCAGGGGGCGGATTGCCCGGTTATGCGGGAGCTGGCGCGGATGCGTGAAATCGCGTTCCGCGCAGTAGGTGAGGGTACTGGGCAGAGCCGGGACTGGGATGCTTTTGATGCGCACTATGATCACCTATTGCTCTGGGACCGCAAGCGCCGGCAAATTGCCGGCGCTTACCGCCTGGCGTGCACGGAGGTATTAGCGGAAGATGAAATTTACAGCAGCACTTTATTCAATTACCCAAGCCCACCACGACAATGCCTACCGGGCTCTGCGGAACTTGGACGCAGTTTTTTGCTACCGGAATACTGGCGAGGCAAGGGCTTGGATCTGCTCTGGAGTGCTATTGGTCAGTGGGTTTTACGCAATGATGTACGTTATTTATTTGGCCCGGTTTCTATGCCGGGCAGTTTCTCTGTGCGGGCGAAATCTGCAATTGTGCGCTACTTCTCTCATTATTTTTCCCCGCAAAATTCCTTGGGAGATGCGCGTCTGCCTTTCCTGCAGGCTGGTGGGCCCCTGCCATTATTGTCGGGGAGCTCTATTGCGGATATGCGCCAATTAAAGTTGCTGCTGCGCGAGGAGGGCGTAGTCCTGCCGCCGCTTTTTAAAAAATATGCAGCACTGACAAGGCCGGGCGGTACCAGCTTTCACGCCTTTAACGTCGATCCGGATTTCTGCGATGCAGTGGATGGGCTTGTGGTTGTTGACTTGAGCATGGCCGAGGAAAAGTTCGCGCGGCGCTATTTATCCAGTGAAAACGAAGTGTGAGTAAAAAGGGCGGCCAGTTAAGGTGCCCTTTTTATCAATTAATACGATCTTTCTAGGCGGCTATCCCTTCTGGTGTAGGTGTTTCAGTCTTTGGCGTACACTCGCCAACTTTACACACAGCACAAAAACTGCCATGGCGGTATCGAGTTCCTCCAGGGGAGGAAAACTCGGCGCTATGCGGATATTACTGTCCTCTGGATCCTTGCCGTAGGGAAAGGTAGCTCCGGCCGGCGTCAGTTTTACTCCAGCCTCCGTGGCCAGGTTTACTACCGCCTTGGCACAGCCCGGACGGGTATTAAAGGAAACAAAATACCCTCCTTGTGGCTTCTCCCATTGGCCCAGATTCATCCCTGCCAGTCCGTTATGCAGGTGTTCCAGCACGCAGTCAAACTTGGGTCTAAGGATATCGGCGTGTTTGCGCATATGATCCTTGAGGGAGGTGCACTCGGTAAAAAAGCGCGAGTGTCGCAGCTGGTTGACTTTGTCGGGACCAATGGTCATTGCCTGCATTTGTTGCTGCAGAGACTTCAGGTTGTCACCAGTGGCACTGACGAAAGCCACACCACTTCCGGCGTGGGTCACTTTGGAGGTGGAGGCGAATTGAAGCACAGAATCTGCAGTGTCATTTTCCAGAGTGGCCGCACGAATACTGGGGAGGCTGACGTAGTGTCCGAGATCGTGTACGGCATAGGCGTTGTCCCAGAAAATGCGAAAGCCCGGGTTGGCGATTTGCCCGAGTTGTGCCAAGCGCTCTACTGTTTCCTCGCTGTAGGTAACGCCGGTGGGGTTGGAATACTTGGGTACACACCAAATACCGATAATCTCGTTATCCTCGCGGATATGCTTTTCGACAAGATCCATATCGGGGCCCTGCGCATTCACGGGGATATTGATCATGCCAATCCCCAGTTGTTCGCAGATGGTGAAGTGCCGATCGTATCCGGGCACCGGGCAGAGAAACTTCGGTGCCTTCAGCTCGCGCCAGGGGGTATTGCCGGCAAATCCGAACAGGTAGCCAGTTAGCACTGCGTGATACATCAGTGTGAGGGAGCTGTTGCCACCGGCGATGACTTCCTCTGTGGGCACCTGGAGCATATCCGCACCCAGTTCGCGGGCACAGGTGAGCCCGATCAAGCCGCCGTAATTGCGGGTGTCTGTACCACCGGCGGCGCGATAGTCGCCGGAAAGGATACCGTCGAGTTTATCGGATAGATTCAGTTGCTCGGCTGAAGGTTTGCCGCGGGTGATGTCCAGATTCAGTTCGTGTTGGCGGATGCGCTCATAGTGGGTGCTCAACTCTTTTTCCCACTCCGCTAACTGGCTAATACTGGCGGATTCGATTTGCACGTGATGTCCCCTGGCTGGTCATTGGAGGCGGTGAGCTTAGCAGTATGAAGCGGGCTTCGTCAGCCCCGCAGCAATGCTTTCAATGGTTGTCCTCGTGTAAATTTGGAGTTCTCGCCCAAGCTGTGGGTTTTTTGCTCTATGCTCACCCACTCGTTTATTGGCTGGCTAAGGCGCGGAAATCCTGTGCATATTCTCTAAGGTTGCGGCTCAGGTGGCGCCGTTGCGAGGGGCTGGTGCTGGTTAATATTTTTTTTGCCAGTGTCTGCGCCTGCTGTTGGCGTTGTTCTTGGGCTTGGCGATATTCGGCTGACCAGAGCTGTTCTGGTTTAAGTAGCAGGCTGCGTATTTCTTCCAGGTAACCCTCAGGTTTACTGTGTAATAACTCAAAGGTTTTTGATTGCCACAGCCTGCGTTGTTCGATGCGTTGTAAAGGGTTGTATTCCATCTTGGCGACCCAGGCAGAGATCATATTTTTTTGCGCCTCGGTAAGGGTGCCGAGCCAGCGAATACTTTCCTTACGTATAATTTTGTCTCGCTTGTGCTTAATTTTCTCTGGTGAGCGTTGCCACTTATCCAGGGTCTTTTGTTCTTTTTTCCACAGGTTACCCTGTAGTTCCTTAATTTGTTGGTCGCTCAGTTGCGCAGCCAAAGGCAGTATTAAGTTGTAGGTGTTTTCACTGGCCACTTTTAGAAACTGATGAACCTGTTTTTCTATTGGTTGCAGTTGAGGGTTTTCCAGTGCGCCCTTATCCACCCGGTCTGCCAGGTTGTCGAGGAAGTTGGCGTATCGTGGGAGTTGGGTTTGTCGATGCCAGCGAAAAAAGCTGTTGAGGGCCGCCTGTAATTCGCCCTTCTGGTTTCTGTCCAGTTCGACATATTTGTGGACTTTCCAGCGAATCCAATAATCCACATTGTTGTAGGCAAACTGGATGCTGGAGCAGCTGCTGATGAGCAGTAAGAGAATTAGTAACGCAACGTTGCGCCAGTAACGGTGTATTGGCGTGCCACCGGCCTGTGCCATTGACTTTTTCCTGTAAGCATTGCCCGACTGTTACCGGGGAATTATTAAAAAGCATAGATGATTGGGGGGCACGCGCCGTTTGGCGCGCAATCACTTTTCAGGGCAAATCAGTAGGGGAAGTCCTGCTTTTTGTGCTCGGGGAAATTGCAAATAGAAGTGACAATACTCACCCTGCGCAGCAATACAGGGCTCCCAGTATGCGGCCAACACATAGACTGATAACTGTAGCCCTCTTCGCTTCATTGCAGGGAGGGCTGAGCCCCGTGGAAAGTGATAGCCCGAGTGGAGGGCAGTATGGCCACCACGACTATGGAAGCCGAAGCCCGTGAGGCTCCGGCAAGAATAGCCGAACAGTTGCGCAGTAATGCGAAAGTCATGGCGCGGCTGGGGGAGCGTTTACGTGCGCATTCGCCGCGCTTTGTGATGATTGTTGGGCGCGGTTCATCTGACCACGCCGGTGTCTTCGCCAAGTACCTGATCGAGATAGAAACGGGAACGCCGACCTTTGCCGCAGCGCCCTCGGTTTCCAGTGTCTATGGGCGCAAGCTAAAGCTGGAAGGTGCTCTGGTGTTGGTAATATCCCAATCGGGGCGCAGCCCGGATATTCTCGCCCAGGCAAAAATGGCCAGGGACTGTGGTGCTTATACCGTCGCTTTGGTAAACGATGAACAGGCGCCCATCAAGGACATTGTCAATCAGTTGATCCCCCTCAAGGCGGGCCCGGAAAAGGCAGTGGCGGCGACCAAAAGTTATTTGGCGACGCTCTCTGCGATTTTACAACTGGTGTCCTGTTGGAGCGGGGATAAATCCCTGGGGGATGCCCTGGCAAAACTGCCAGAAACTCTGCAGGCGGCGGTCCGCGCGGAGATTCAATTGCGGCCTGAAGATTTGGCTTCTGTGCAAAACTTGGTTGTGCTCGGTCGCGGACCCGGTTATGCGATCACCCGTGAGCTGGCCCTGAAGCTCAAAGAGGTATGCAATATTCACGCGGAGTCTTTTTCCAGTGCGGAGTTTTTACATGGGCCGGTTACCCTGGTTGAGGACAGGCTGACGGTGGTGAATGTCCCCATTGAGGATGAATCATATGTTGCGCACAGTGAGCAGATCGATGACATCGTGCGCCGGGGAGGTACCCTGATTAACCTACATGTGCCCAGCAAGGGTGTACACCCGCGCATCGCGCCTCTGGCATTGTTGCAGCGTTTTTATATCGATGTTGCCCATGTGGCTGTAAATCGCGGTATTAATCCCGATGAGCCGGCAGGTCTGAAAAAAGTCACCCAGACCGTGTAATAATTTACCGGAAAAACTTACGACCAAGAATTATTTTAATGCTAAGGAGGGGGTGTGGCTTTTGCCCTGGTCGCAGAGACACTATTTGACGGTGAGCAGACTCTGCAGGATGTGCCCCTGGTCGTCGCCGATGATGGCCGCATTGTTTCCATCGGTGATTCGGCCCAGGGCACAGCGCCCTATGTCCGTGGCTTGCTAGCGCCGGGATTGGTTGATGTGCAGGTGAACGGCGGCGGTGGTGTGCTGTTTAATCAAGAGCCCAGCGTTGCCGGGCTGCGCACCATGGCCGAGGCCCACGCCCGTTTTGGTACCACGGTTTTTTTACCTACCCTGATCACCGACCGCCTCGACGTTATGCAGCGCGCTGCCAATGCGGTCAGTGCCGCACTGCGGGAGCGGGTACCTGGTGTCGTGGGGATTCACTTTGAAGGGCCGCATCTGAGTGTGCCGAAAAAGGGTACCCACGAGTCGTCATTTATTCGTCCCCTTAGCGCTGAGGAGTGGGGAATTTATGCGCGGGAGGACCTGGGGGTAAAGGTCGTTACCCTGGCACCGGAAACAGTTCCGGTAGAGGATATTCATCGATTGGCAGCGATGGGGGTGCGGGTTTGTCTCGGTCACTCCAATGCCGATGGTGAAACAGTGCGCTTGGCGCTGCGTGCGGGCGCCGTGGGCTTTACCCATTTGTACAATGCGATGTCGCCGTTGCATTCCCGTGAACCCGGGATGGTGGGGACCGCTCTCGTTAGCGATGAAGCCTGGTGCGGGATTATTGCCGATGGTCATCACGTCAGTGCGGAGGCTATGACGCTTGCCCTCAAAGCCAAGCCGCGTGGAAAACTGCTGTTAGTCACCGATGCCATGTCTCTGGTGGGTAGCGATGCGCTGAGTTTTCCGCTGTATGATCGAGTGGTGACCCGAGAGGGGGACAGGTTGACCTCCACTACCGGAGAGCTGGCCGGTTCGCACCTGGATATGATGGGTGCGGTGCGCAATTTCAGCCGCTGGTGTGGCTTGGAAATTAACGAATCCTTACGCATGGCAAGCCTGTATCCATCCCAGTTCCTGGGGTTGCAGGGGGGGAGGATCGCCCCAGGCGCCAGGGCGGATTTGATTTTGCTCGATCGGCATCTTCAGGTGCAAAAAACCTGGATCGGTGGGTGCCCGGTGTACGGCGAATAGCGCTTCGGTTGTTCGGTGCGGGTTTACGTTTGGGGGTTTAGGGTCCTTTCCGCCACAGGTCCGCTGGAGTCCCTTACGACCAGTGTGGGGGTGAAGCTGCGGCGGAGGTTGGTGGTTTTCCTTCCAGCTTGCTGCTGATCCTTTTCTTGGTTTCCCCGGCACTGAATGCGCTCCAGCACCAGCTCGGCGGCACAGCGGGCAATGTCTTCATTGGGTTGCTGGGCCGTGGTGAGCTTGGGCCAAGTTTGGCGTGAAAAGGGGCTATCTTCGAAGCCGGCGATGGAAAGCTGCTGTGGCACCTCGATATTCAGCATGCGCGCGGCAAACAGTGCGCCTGCGGCAATTTCGTCATTGCCGGCAAAAATAGCCGTGGGGGAAGTGGGTGAATGCAGCAGCGCCGTGGCTCCGGCCACACCGGAATCAAAAGAATACTCTCCCTCTTTCACCAGCTCGCTCTCAAAAGGCAGCCCCGCTTCCCGCAGTGCCCTCCTGTAGCCCGCCAGGCGACCCAATGTGGAGTAATGTTCGGTGCCGCCGCAGAGGTAGCCGATGTGCTTGTGGCCCAATTGCAGTAAATGCTGGGTAATGGCGAAGGCGGCAGCCTCGTCATCAATATGGATGCAATTTTCCTCCAGCTGAGGAGAATCCTGTGCAGAAATAATTCGTACGAACTCTACATCCAAAGATGTCAGGGTATCGATGACCGCGGGCGTTTCCGAGAACGGTGGGGTGAGTACTAGCCCGGCAACTCGGCTCTGCTCCACCAGCTTGCGTAACTCCCTGTGAATAGAGTCTGTGTGGCCGCTGCCGGGGTGGATTAAAAGCTCGTAGCCCTGCGTTCTACAGGCTTCGAGAATGCCATTTTGCATATCGATTACATAGTAGGCATTTGGATTGTCGTAAATAAAGGCAATGGAGTAAGAGTGGGTGCCAGCTAAGTTGCGCGCCGCTAAATTGGGGCGGTAGTTGAGTGCTTGCACCACATTCATAACCCGTTCTCGGGTGCTGGAGCGCACAGAGGGCTCATTGTTGATGACTCGCGAGACCGTCTTGATCGATACGCCAGCGCGCTCGGCCACGTCATTAATGGTGACTTTCATCGATATCAATCCTTCTCGCAAAATCCGCAGTAAAGGGTGGGCTTTGGCCCCTGGTGCACTATTGCCTCCGGCCCACTGCTTCCCCAGGCTTTGGGGCGGCCATACAAAGACAGTCTGGCAGTAGTTTAGAAGCTCAGCTGGAGGTGGATTCTAGCAATAAAGTAACTCTGCATATGAGGGGCAAGGCTCAGCGACCTTCTATTTTTGTAATTTTCTTACATTTCTGAGCTTTGGGTCTTGAATCCAGAGTCCTGCCTTTGCTCTATCCGTGGTACTAGTTTCTTCTTTTATGTTGATTTAAATGTCGCTCAGGCAGGCCGGTCAGCCCATTTTGTTAATTGTGGGTATTTACTGGAAAGGGGCGCTTGATGTTTTTTGTAGTTTTACTACATAATGCACTCCAACGCGCTTGCCCGATGTTTTGCGGATGCATTCCTTGTTTTGTCATCGGGGTCCCTCCTCCGGCGGTGGGGGGGAGGTTTCGATCTGTTCGACCCACTAGTATCCGGTGCGGCTTGCGGGTTCCAGCAAAGGTTGCCCTTAGCAAGAAATTCCACTCTTGGTGGCCAAAAAAGCCTTCAGGTGTTTTTTTATTTTTTCCTTGGTTCAAGGTTGCGACTAAATCGCCCGGAGGGGAATAAAGTCCTTTAGCGTTCTCGCTCCTTGTCGGGTGATGGGGCGTCGGTTGCACTACAACCCAGTCAACCGGCGGGGGATTTTCCGCCGGGATGTGCGATCACTGGTGGTTCAGGCCATCGCAATATCACGTCGGCACGGGCCTTGGGCTGTGCCGCAGCAGATTAATACGGAAAGGTCATGGTTCACAGCAAGGTTCAGGCAGTTACCGAGCGTATTATCCAGCGCAGTGAAGAAACCCGCGCTCAGTATTTGGCGCAGGTGGATAAGGCACATATTGAAGGGCGTGCCACTGAGCACCTGTCCTGTGGCAACCTGGCCCACGCAATTGCCGCTTCTCCGGAAAAGGAGAAGCAGCTAATTGCCTCCGGCCGCGGGCCCAACCTGGGTATTGTCACCGCTTATAACGATATGCTTTCGGCGCACCAACCCTATGGAACCTATCCCGCTCGCCTGAAGGAGGCTGCGGCGCGCTGTGGCGCTACTGCACAGGTGGCCGGGGGAGTGCCGGCGATGTGCGATGGCGTAACCCAGGGGCGACCGGGAATGGAGCTGAGTCTCTTTTCTCGCGACGTAATCGCCATGTCCACGGCCGTAGCCCTGTCTCACGATGTGTTCGAAGGTGCGATGTTCCTTGGTATCTGCGACAAAATTGTGCCCGGGCTGGTCATCGGTGCTCTGGCGTTTGGTCATCTGCCCTCGATTTTTGTGCCGGCAGGTCCCATGCCCACCGGCCTTTCAAATGCCGAAAAAGTACGGGTGCGCCAGCTGTATGCAGAGGGCAAGGTGGGCCGCGCCGAGTTACTGGAGGCGGAGAGCGCCTCCTATCACAGTGCTGGCACCTGTACTTTTTATGGCACTGCCAACAGCAACCAGATGCTGGTGGAAATCATGGGTTTGCAGTTACCTGGTAGCTCTTTTGTCAATCCGGGGACCGGTCTGCGCGATGCCCTGAATGAGGCGGCTGTCGAGCAACTGGCAAAAATCACCGAGCCCAGCCAGCACACGCCGATTGCCCATATTCTCACGGAGAAAGCCTTCGTCAATGGTGTGGTGGGCCTGCTCGCCACAGGGGGCTCCACCAATCACACGCTGCATATGGTGGCGATGGCTCGCGCCGCTGGAATCCAGCTCACCTGGCAGGATATGGCGGACCTCTCCGAGGTGGTGCCCCTACTGTGCCATGTCTATCCAAACGGGACTGCGGATATCAACCATTTTGCCGCCGCCGGCGGTATGCAGTTGCTGATCCGCGAGTTGCTCTCCGCTGGTCTCTTACACGCCGACGTGCATACCGTACTTGGTAATTCCGGGCTGGAACCCTACTGCCGCGATCCCTTCTTAAACGATGCTGGGGACGGCGTGGTATGGCGTCCCACCGCGGAGGAGAGCGGTGACACTGCGGTGATTCGCCCAGTGAGCGACCCCTTCTCCCACCACGGTGGTCTGCAACTGTTAGAGGGGAATCTCGGCCGCAGTGTGATCAAGGTCTCCGCGATTAAACCGCAACACCTTAAGGTGAAGGCGCCGGCGATAGTACTGCACAACCAGGATGAGCTATTACAGCGTTTTAAGGCTGGCGAGCTGGAGCGGGACTTTGTCGCGGTAGTGCGTTTTCAGGGACCCCAGGCAAACGGTATGCCGGAACTGCACAAGCTGACCCCAACTCTAGGGGTATTACAGGACCGGGGCTTCAAAGTGGCACTGGTGACCGACGGGCGTATGTCCGGAGCTTCCGGTAAGGTGCCGGCCGCGATTCATATGTCGCCGGAGGCCGTCGAAGGTGGCCCCATTGCCAGGGTGCGCGACGGTGACATCGTCGAGCTGGATGCAGAGGCCGGGGTGCTGCGCGTCCTGGTTGACGAGCAAGAGTTTGATGCACGCGAAATAGTGCAGTGCGATTTGTCTGGTAATGCCCGCGGTATGGGTCGCGAACTGTTCGCGAATATGCGCGCTATTGCCAGTGGTGCCGAGAGCGGCGCCAGTATTCTTTATTAATGAATGCGCTGCTGCGTAGCCGCGCAAGAGATACGATTTCAGAGCAAAATTTATGTCTAAACCATTTGATATGGTGTTGTTTGGTGGTGTTGGTGACCTTGCCCTGCGCAAGCTGATTCCGGCGCTCTATCGTGCCTTTAGGGAGGGTAGCCTGAAAGAGGGGTGCCGTGTTCTCCCCGTTTGTCGCCACCAGAAAGATGCCGATCAATATTTACAAACCGCGCATCAGGCTCTGCAGCAATACCTGAGTGATGGCGAGTATTGCAGTTCCATCTGGACAGGCTTTAGTCAATTACTACGCCCTATCTCCCTGGATATTTCTGTGCCGGATGAGCAGTGGGAGCACTTGTCGGATATCCTTAGTTCCGACCCGCAGCGGGTGCGTCTTTTTTACCTGGCCATTCCGCCCGGTGTTTTTGGAGCCTGCTGTGAAAACCTCTCTGCTCAGGGATTAATCAGTAAAAATTCCCGTGTGGTGGTGGAGAAACCTCTCGGTTATAACGCTCAATCTTCCGATGAAATCAACAGCAAAATCGCCAGCTACTTCCCGGAAAACAATATTTTCCGAATTGATCACTACCTGGGAAAGGAAACCGTACAGAATCTGTTGGCGCTGCGTTTTAGCAATGTGTTGTTTGAGCATTTGTGGGATGCGAAAAGCATTGATCATATTCAGATCAGCATTTCAGAAACGGTTGGCTTAGAAGGGCGCGCTGGTTTTTATGATGAAACCGGTGCGATGCGCGATATGGTGCAAAACCATCTTTTACAACTCCTGTGTCTTATCGCGATGGAGTCCCCCAATTCTATGACCGCAAAAAATATCCGTGCGGAAAAAATTAAAGTGTTGGAGGCGCTGCGTCCACTCAGTGGCGCGAAAGTGGATGAGGATGTGGTGCGCGGTCAATATATGGCTGGAGAAATTAATGGGCAAAAAGTGCCGGGGTATCTGCAGGATTTGGAGGGCGACGCCAGCGCGACGGAAACCTTTGTCGCCCTGCGCGCCCATATCGACAGCTGGCGCTGGGCCGGTGTGCCCTTTTTCCTGCGCACTGGCAAACGTATGGAAAAACGCTGTGCTGAAATTGTGGTGCAGTACAAAAAGGTTTCCCATCACGTTTATGGTGAAGATGCCGGTCATGTCATTCCTAACCGCTTAGTGATTCATTTGCAGCCGGAAGAGAGCATTAAGTTGGTATTGATGGCTAAGAAAATGGATAGCCTGACCACAGAGCTGCAGCCCGCGGAATTGAATTTAACCCTTTCGGATACCTACGACAGTTTCCGTAGTGACGCCTATAAGCGCTTGATGCTCGATGCCGCCGCGAATAATTCCGCCCTGTTTATTCATCGCGATGAAGTTGCAGCGGCCTGGGCCTGGGTCGATCCGATTATTGAGCACTGGCGTGAAACCAACGATCAGCCCAAACCCTATCCTGCGGGTAGCTGGGGGCCACAAGAGGCCAGTGAGTTACTGGCCCGCAGTGGTCGACACTGGTTTAACGCCAAGTAATAAACAGGCGGATTACCCTTTTTTAGGGTAAACCCCAACATTGAATGGAAGTATTCATGGCAGAAGAAAAATTTTTCACAAATCGTGAGCGCCTCGTCCAGGCTCTGGTCCACGATTGTGCTTGCGAACTGCAAAAGGGCTTGAAAGAGCATGGCCAAGCCACTTTTCTGGTTTCTGGCGGCAGCACCCCTGAGCCTGTTTATCGCGAGCTTTCCAAGCGCCCGCTGCCCTGGTCACAGATTACGGCGGCGCTGGTCGATGAGCGCTGGGTGGATAAATCTCACGAAGGCAGTAACCAAGCGTTTATTGAAAAAAGCCTGATGCAAAATTTTGCCGCGGAAGCTTCGCTACTCGGTATGAAAAATGCCCATACCAGCGCTGCTGAGGGCGAAGCCGATTGTGAGCGAGTCTATGCCGAGCTGATACGCCCTTTTGATGTTTGCATTTTGGGTATGGGCAACGATGGTCACACCGCCTCTCTTTTTCCCCATGCACAGGGTCTCAAGGAAGCGTTAAATCCTCGCTCCGAAAAATTGTGCAGTGCAATCACCGCACAGCAGAGTGCCGTAACCGGTGCGAATACCGAACGAATGACGTTGACTCTGAGTGGGATTTTACAGGCAAAAAATATCAAGCTGCTGATCACCGGTGAGGAAAAGTTGAAAGTGTACCGTGAGGCCCTTCTCGGCAGTGATGAAATGGAAATGCCAGTGCGCAGTATTCTCAAGCAGGGGTTGAAACCGATCACGGTGTATTGGGCACCTTAACGAATTACTTGGAATTGATTGATGCAGAAAAATATCGCCGACATTTTGCAGCTTGCTGGTGTGGTCCCAGTGTTGGTTATAGAGCAGGCTGAAGACGCGCTGCCCCTGGCGGAAGCTCTGCTTGAAGGTGGTTTGCGTGTACTCGAAGTCACCCTGCGTACAGAGGCCGCTCTGGCGGCGGTGGCGCTTATTGCGAAACATCTGCCCGAAGCCCATGTGGGCACCGGCACGGTGCTGAATAGCAATGATCTGCAGCGCTCTGTCGATGCGGGAGCCGGCTTTATGGTGAGCCCGGGAGCTACAGAAAAATTATTGGATGCGGCGGAAAAAAGCGAGGTGCCGCTGCTTCCCGGCGCTGCCAGTGCCTCCGAGGTGATGCGCCTTTACGAGCGTGGTTATCGCTACCAGAAATTCTTCCCAGCCGAAGCTGCGGGTGGTGTGCCCATGTTGAAATCTCTCGCCGGCCCACTGGCGGAAGTGCACTTCTGCCCAACCGGCGGCGTCAGTGCCAAGAATGCAGCCGACTACCTGGGCCTCAACAATGTGATTTGTGTGGGTGGCTCCTGGATGGCTTCCAGTGCCCTGATGCGGGAAAAAAACTGGGCAGAGATCACCCGTCTGTCCCAACAAGCCGTGGCTCTGAAACCTTAACTCAATCGTGCTTTGTGGTTGGAGAGGGATCGTTGATGGAAAATGCGAAGCTGCCAGGCTAGCCGTAACAAATGTTTGCTAGGGTGTGCTCATCGTTGGGTGCACTGGGGAAATCAAAAGCTAATAAAAAAGGTAACGCCTGATGAGAATTAAAATTGCCATCAATGGTTACGGCCGCATCGGCCGCAATGTCACCCGCGCCATATACGAATCCGGTTACAGCGACCGTATCGAGCTGGTTGCGATTAATGATCTGGCTCCGGTTTCCTCAAACGCACACCTAACCCGCTTCGATACCATTCACGGTCGCTTTGCCACGGAAGTCAAAGTGGATAATGACGCCCTGATTATCGGTGGTGAGCGTATACAGGTTTTCCAAGAGCGCGATCCAGCCAGGTTACCCTGGAGAGCACTGGGTGTGGATCTGGTGCTGGAGTGTACCGGCCGCTTTACGGATAAAGCCTCTGCCTCCGCGCATATCGATGCTGGCGCTGCGGCAGTGCTGATATCCGCGCCTTCGAAAGATGCGGACCTCACCGTGGTTTATGGGGTAAATGATCGCGATCTGACCGCGGATCATCGCGTGGTTTCCAATGCCTCCTGCACGACCAATTGCCTGGCTCCAGTGGCGCAAGCATTGCAGTGCGAGCTGGGTATAGAGCGAGGCTTTATGACCACCGTGCATGCCTATACCAATGATCAGAATACCCAGGATGCGGTACATGCCGATATTTATCGGGCGCGCGCTGCGGCCGACAACATGATTCCCACCAAGACCGGTGCGGCTGCGGCCGTGGGTCTGGTGCTCCCGGAATTAAAGGGACGCCTGGATGGTATGGCGGTGCGGGTACCAGTGAACAATGTTTCCCTGGTGGACTGCCAATTTATCGCAAGCCGTGATACGACTGTCGAGGAGGTGAACCACATTATGCAGCGGGCCGCTGGAGGCAGTGATGGTATTCTGAGCTATTGCGATCAGCCCCTGGTTTCTGTGGACTTCAACCATACTAGCGCTTCCTGTCACTTCGATGCCAACCATACTCGTGTGAACGGTAATTTGGTTAAAGTAATGGCTTGGTATGACAACGAATGGGGTTTCTCCCACCGTATGCTGGATACGAGCTTGGCTATGGCTGCGGCCCAACAATTGGATCTGCCGGTGGCGGAGTCTGCCTGAGCACATTGTTTATAGAGGGGTATGGGAAAACCTGTGAATTCGTCTTGTATCTTAGCGGGGCAAAGTCATCGAAAAGAAGACAGTTCACCGCTCACATAAATTATTCATTTAACGAACATTTGACGGGATCCTATGATTCGCCATACAAAAATCGTCGCCACCTTGGGGCCCGGTACAGACAAGCCGCGCGTTATCGATGAAATGATTCGCGCAGGTGTCAATGTTGTGCGCATAAACTTCTCTCACGGCTCCGCCGATGACCATCGCCGCCGGGTGCAAGAGGTACGCGATGTGGCAACTGCACAGGGCAAAACCGTCGCGGTGTTGGGTGATCTTCAGGGTCCGAAAATCCGTATTGCCCGCTTTGCCGAGGGTAGTGTATCCCTCGAGAACAACGACGAATTCACTTTGGATCTCGACTGTCCACCGGAAGGTGGCGATGCGCATCGCGTGGGGGTGGATTACCCCAGTCTGATCAGCGATTGCCATTCCGGCAACATTCTCCTGCTCGACGATGGCAAGATTCGCCTGGAGGTCACGGGTACAACACCGAGCAAGCTTTACTGCCGCGTTTTACAGGGGGGTAAGCTCTCCAATAACAAGGGAATTAACCTGCTGGGTGGTGGCTTGTCTGCGCCAGCTCTGACAGAAAAGGATTATCGGGATATCAAACTGGCTGCGGAGTTGGCCGTGGATTTCCTTGCGGTGAGTTTCCCCCGCTGTGCCGAGGATCTGGAAACTGCCCGCAAGGCTATGGAGGCTGCCGGTAGTCAGGCGGCTATAGTGGCTAAGATTGAACGGGCCGAAGCAGTGGCCAACGATGCGCAGATGGACGCTCTGATTCTCGCTTCAGATGCCATTATGGTGGCCCGCGGCGACTTGGGTGTGGAGATTGGCGATCCCGCGCTGGTTGGAGTGCAGAAGAAACTGATCAACCGTGCCAATGCCCTCAATCGCGGTGTGATCACCGCGACACAAATGATGGAATCCATGATTACCAGCCCGACGCCCACGCGCGCCGAAGTGATGGATGTGGCCAACGCCGTGCTCGATGGTACTGATGCGGTAATGCTCTCCGCCGAGACCGCCGCCGGTGATTACCCGGTGTCTGCGGTCGAATCTATGAGTGAAGTCATCGTAGGTGCGGAGCAGTATCTCGGCAGTGTGCCTTACACACCACAGGAGCACGGTGCTACGAATCGTATAGACACGGTTATTGCTCAGGCTGCGATCGATGTCGCCTCCCGTGTAGAGAACCTCTGTGCCGTGGCGGCGCTGACCGAATCTGGGCGCACCCCACGTATGATGTCGCGCGCCAACACTCGCCTGCCCATTTATGCGATGACACGGCACCCAAACGTTGCGCGGCAGCTGGTACTTTTGCGCGGAGTAGAGCCCATTAGCTACGATCCGGCCACCGTACCGCTCGGGCACCTCACCGAGTCGATTATTGAAGTGCTGGGCTCGCGTATTGACTTGCAAAAAGGCCAGCGTGTACTGATTACTCAGGGTGAGCGCCTCAATGTGGGTGGGCAGACCAGTTCCATGCGTATTAAAGAAATAGAATAGTTCCTACGGTGTAAGCCATTACTAACTCCAGACCTTGGGAGGTTAGTAATGGTTTTAATAGTGCTGGGAGTGTTGATCCGTTTACTGGGCTCCTTGATTGAACGGCCTG
This sequence comes from Microbulbifer echini, assembly GCF_041447225.1. Lineage (NCBI taxonomy): Bacteria > Pseudomonadati > Pseudomonadota > Gammaproteobacteria > Cellvibrionales > Microbulbiferaceae > Microbulbifer > Microbulbifer echini. Next base: position 84,512 of record NZ_JBGMEL010000018.1, read on the forward strand.
AGTCTGCTCCCTCCTAATTACTCTCCACGCTTTATCGAGTATCACTCTAATAATCAACTAATAACGCTTAGCTGAATTTATCGGCGCTAGCACAGCCGTAAATTCTGTGTTTAAAAAAGCTGTGGTTGGATTTTCTTAAGAAATACGAATTTTATTTTTCTCGTAGAGACTTTTATTAAATTTTCTACACACGTTAGCGTTTCGCACTCATCGATTGCCTTAAATCGAATGTTTTCTGTTATTTTGTTGGCGTAGCTCTTTGTACCAGTTGTCTTACTCGTGTAATGCCGTTTATCTATCCCCTCTGATCTATTTGCGGTAATCTGCCTCGATAGGTCGCAATTTCAGGTATCCCTTACCGGTAGCTTTGGCCTCATCCCATCCGAGCACCGGTGAATTGGAACTACTGGCAATTAGATTTTCCATAAGCCACAGGGGTAATGAGATTCACTATTTAAGATTTCACAGATTGTGATTACCCTAATTCAACCACTTTTTATGTGATTCAGCGGTATAGAAGCTACAGCCGTTGATTGCGGAATGAACAGTTGGGTATCGGTAAGGAGCCTGGCAATCAAGCCGGGGATTTTTACATTAGAGACGAGAAGGTAAATTGGGATGATTTATCGGATCAGGAAATGATAACAGAGAGCTGGCGAAAAGCGGGCTTACGGCGTTTGAAGGATTATCCATGCAGCTAAGTGTCGAGAATAGACAAGGCATTCGTTATATGGTCCGGGTTGGCTGGGCGTACCAGATGGGTATCCCCATGAAGGTGGATGCCACCCAACTCCTATCTATGTTTGATAACGCTGTAATTCAGGGAATCTACGAGCACTTTTTTGGCCTGAATGGTATTTCCTGTAACGTGCTGAGTGTCAGTATCCAGTCCAGCCAGGCGGGCACGGTCTTTCTCGGCCCCCTGAGTGAAGCACCGGGCCACCTTAGCAGTCGGGAAAAAGAAATCTACCTGGCCCTGGTACAAAACCGCCTCATTATCGAAGAAGCCCCATTCGCGGCTACAGCGTTGGCCGACAAGCAGGCTGAGCTGATCACCAAGATCCGTATGGGGTTGCAACAAATTGTTGCCCAAGAGCGCGCAGAAGCGGCACTTATTCAGCAGCGCCACGAGCAGCGCTCAAAGCTCGAGAAGGTGGGCGCCTATATCGATCGTGGTGCTACCGGTGTGGGTAATGCCGCCTGGGGGCTAGCTGTTTGGGCTAAGGATGTGCTGGAAGTGGCAGCGCTAACCCATCCTTTGCGCCAGTCGATTGAGCTGAGCAGCGCTACGGCCAATTACCTGCTCAATGACAAAAGCTTTGAGGAGTCCCATCGGGAATATTTATCGGCCGTTCAACGGGAAGTTGTCGATGTACTCGGCTTTGACCCATCCCAGATTACTAAGCAGCAATTAGAGCTGGCCTGTGAGGTAGCCCAGCTTATTTATGAAGACCCGGCGTTGCGCGATACCATCTTCCGCTTTGCCCAGGATTACGTGAGCGCCCAGCACAGCCTGGAAATTACCGAGATGGCGGGCGGCGGTGCCTTTGAGATTATTCTCACGATCGTACTGGCGGCAGTTACCGGTGGCGTTGGGGCAGTAGCGGCCATGGTGAAGAATGCGCGCCTGTTAAAAGCCTTCCGCGGTATTGGCGATCTGATGTTGGATTTCGCCAAGTTAAAAAAACAACGCAACCTACTTTCGAAAAAGCGCGGCGGCAATGCCAAGGGCAATGGAGCCAGCTTCTCCGATTTAAGCACTTCAGAGGCTGCGGCACCGCCCTCTTCCAGCGGTTCCTCGCCGAGTAGCTCTTCCTCCAGCAGCAGCTCCTCTAATGGTTCCAGTAACAGCAATCAAAGTAGCCAGGGGAGTGGATCAGGCTCCAATGCCGATGGTGGAAACCAGGCCAGCGGCAGTTCCACTTCCAATGAACCGGATAGCGCCAATAGTGAAACTGGCACCAACCAAAATGGTAGTACTTCTCAGTGCAATGCGAATGCTTGTGAGGGCGGCGAGCCGATTAACTTAAAAACGGGTGAGGAGCGCCTCACCCTGGTGGATACGGTTCTGGATGGCCCACTGCCTCTTACCGTAGCGCGCACCTACCGCAGCAGTAATCCCAAGGACTTCGGTATGGGGCACGGCTGGACCCATACCCTGGGCGAAAAACTGCTATGGCGCCCTGGCAAAGCGGTGCAGCTCCACGATGCTGAGGGCCGAGTGATTAACCTGCCGGCACCGGGAGATAGCGGCCGCAGCCACAATGTGGTGGAGCAGTTAACGCTTACTCGCGTTAATGACGAGCATTGGATAGTGACCCCCTACGGCGCCCCCAATGGAGTGCAGAGGCACTTTAAAGCTATCGGGGATAAGGGGACTCTTAAGCTCGCAGAAATTCGCGATGGCTACGGCAACTTCTACCTGTTCCACTATATCGATGAGCGTTTACTCTGCATCGAGAGCAGTCTCGGTGAAGCCCTGCATATCAGCCCACCAGAAGGGCAGGCTAAGAGCCTGCGTATTGGTGAACTGAAAAAAGAAACCCGCGATGGCCACATTAAAGTACTCGCCAACTATGAGTACAGCGATGAGGGCGACCTGATCAAAGCCACCGATGCTGATGGCCACAGCGAGCAGTATCAGTACCGCCAGCATGTTATTAAGCAGCGTACCCTAAAAACCGGCTACCGCTTCCACTTCGAATGGGATGCCGAAGGTCCCTCGGCCCGCTGTG
>NZ_JBGMEL010000019.1:0-82546 GCF_041447225.1 Microbulbifer echini
GCTAAAAAGCAAAGTGCTTTCTCACATGAGAATGTTACAAAAGAAACCTGCGCGTGTAGCATCCTACTTCCGGCATGAATCGATTAAATATGCAGCATAGTGGAACTATTTGTCCGCCGGGTTAATAGCAAGAGGAGAAAAGTGACTTTTCCAACCTGTATAGGTGCTTATTTGAGAGTGGTTAGTCTCTTTTGTAGCAGCTTAAAATTCTCTTGATCCAGCTCCAAAATTCCAACTGATTGCGCGGCAGGCGTTTGCATCGCCTGCCTATACAACTCGGTGGGGATATTTGCCGTAGATCGTGGTCTATCCACTGTGAAAATACACAGCTTTATGTGTACTAAAAATTTACTCGCTGAGTAATCACGGGGTTTATCGAGGGGTTGAGCGGCCCTAGTATTTACACACTAATACATATAACTCTATGATATTAATACAGTTTTTAGTTTGATTGTGGCTCCTGAGGTCGCGGGTTCGATCCCCGTCGGCCACCCCAAATTCCTCCTTGTTTATCAAGGACTTAAAACCTCGCCTAGTGCGGGGTTTTTTCGTTTTGGGTCTTTGAGGGGTAATTCGAGGGGGTATTTTTTACCACAATTGATTTTTTCATCCTCCTGGATTGGACATTTATCCAGTGTCTTTTGGCGTTCCTTTCTTTCCTATTATTCTCGCCTTGTTGAAAGAGGCAACTTTATCGGCGGTATGGCTGTAGCGCTCCATCATGCTACGAGCCTTATGCCCACTGAACTCTTGCTTGTCCCCGACAAAATTTGAGATATCCATTATCTAAATCGTGAAAACGATACCGGTTGGGAAGGGCGTTAGCCTCGGCGGCGGCTCGTTGTTCTCTGCTTCAAGTACTATTGAAACCATCACGAGTGAAACCCTGGCCAGTTTTGCCGCGAATCAGATGCATGCTCTGTGATCGAGAGCCGCAGTTGCTTTTCGGTAATATCCTGGCGCTTCAATGCTAAAATATCCTGCTGGCGTGCACCGCAAAGATAGGAAACTTCTATTGCGGTGTCGTGCGCTGTACGTCCTTTGGATTCGAGCTAGGTATAAAGTGCGAGGTATTCCGAGTCCTCGATGTTGCATTAATTACGTACGTAGATTTACACTTGGATGTCAATAAAATTTATCCAGTTGACTTGAAATATTACGATAGGGATGGGTTTCTTCTCGTGTGTAATAAAAAAATATTGAATTAAGTGCGTCGGCACTACAGGGTGTGAATAACTCTCTTTTCCGTCGGGCTAATCGTTGGCCTCAAGTGTTGGATTGGGGGGTTAAAGTATCCTTGTTATTTGCGCGTAAGAAGAAAATCTTGACCCCTAGAGGATGGAATTTTTGAATTCTCGGTTTTGGTTGGTGTTTGGCTGTGTTTCGTGGAGTGGCTGATCTCTTAATAGTAAAGGAAACTCTCTAAATGAAAAAAAATTTACAAGCCATTGCTTTTCTTGCTCTTGCTATCACTTTTTGTAATCAGGCCTTGGCTATTGAGATTCTTGCTCACAGGGGGGCATCTGGTGAGTATCCACAAGGCACAGCGCTGGCATTTGACATGGCACTGGAGCAGGGGGCTGATATTTTGGAGATGGATGTGCATTTATCTAAAGACCATTATATCATCATTAATCATGATGCTGATCTCAAAGATAACGCTGGGGTTCCCGATAAAATCGAAGACTTGACCTTGAGTGAAATCAAAGTCTTGGATGCTGGCTACAAATTTACTCTTGATGGTGGTAAGAGCTATCCCTTTCGAAGTCAGGGACTCACCCTGATAACGCTGAACGAGATTTTTGAGCGTTATCCCGATGGTGTTTTTAATATAGAAATAAAACCTAATGATAAAACGCTATCAGAAGTACTTTGGCAGGTCATTTCAGATTATCGGATGGAGCAGCAAGTCACTGTTGCCAGCCAGCATAGCAAGGCTATGAATCATTTTCGAGATATCAGCTATGGAGGGGTTAGAACTAGTGCAAGTATAGGAGAGCTTATTGAGGCAAGCCTTGCCTGGAGTTCGGGGTTTGGGTGGGCTTTCAGACCAAAATTTGATGTTGCCCAGTTGCCGTATGGAATTACAACCAAACCCTATGTGCGTTTTTTTCAGAAAAAAGGGGTGATTGTAGATCTTTGGACCGTGAATGATGAGGAGCATATCGAACGCAGTATTTCATTGGGTGTAGATGGTATTATTGGCGATTACCCCGATCGTATTTATCGGGCACTTGTGGATGCTGGAGAGCGCTAGCTTTTGTTTTATGTTTACCCTTATTTGGAGGTGATTGTTGATAGCTCATACCTGAAAATACGATATGAGTTCCCATACGCTGGTTGATGTGATTTTTTATTAATTTTATATTTTTAGTGCTTTAAGAGTCGATGGGCTCAGCTTGGTCTGCGCCACATAAGGGGTTCCTATGTTGGAATTTTGTCATGATGCGCGTAGTCGATTGTATATTTCATGTGATCAGGCTGAATTTGATGAGATTTCCTGATTTTTTAATGAAATTCATTGGGTTATTGAGGTTTGGGTGCTTATTGATTTACCGTTTAATATGAGCGTTCAAGCATAAAATCTAAGGAGGAGAGGTTTGTATAAATCCATACTTTGCGCCATTGAGGCTTCCCAAGAAGGCCGTTATGTGCTTTCAAAGGCGGTAGAGCTATGTAAGCAGCATGATAGTAAATTGATAGTGTTAAATGTGCTGCCTTACAGCTTTTTGCCAAAGGACTACCAGCGGGAGCTTAAAGAGAGTGCGATTCCAAAATTTGAGGAAATCGTTTCTGACTTTGGTGTTGCTAAAAGGAATCGCATCCTTAAAGTGGGCAAGCCTTATGAGGTTATTTGTAGGGAGGCCGAAAAAAGAAATGCAGATTTGATAGTGCTGGGGACGCATTCAAAGAAAGGTATAAGTTCTCTTATTGGTTCTACTGCGAATGGTATCGTAAATCATGCGCACTGTGATGTAACGCTGGTTAGAATTTAGTCTGTATCAGACTTTTGGAAACAACTAAGCGCAGTATTTGCCGCTCACAGGAGAAACTCATTCTCAGGTTGGTTGTTGGTGCGCCTGTTATCTCTAAGTTGTGCCAATATCTATGCTTATTCATGTTCACTAGTATCGCTCATATTGGAGTGGTGGCGAGTTGGTGTTGTAACAAATAGTGTGGGATAGAGCGAAGGTCGAGTAGCTGTTGCTACCCGACCCTGAGTTTTTTTTAGGGAAAATCTATAGTTAAGCGGCTAATTACTGAGGTGCGGAGTGGGGCGGATATCCGACCTCTGCATTCTCAATATCATCCTCTTCTCTGAGCTCACCCTCATGATCTACAGATACGGGTGCATTGCGTAAAACTAGGAAGCCTGCAATTCCTGCGATGACCGATGCCAGCAGGATACCCGCTTTGGCTTGGATGAGTAGTTCGTCCTGGCCGCTAAACGCAAGTTCGGCTATAAAGATCGACATGGTAAAGCCGATGCCTGCAAGCAGTGCCACACCGATTATATGCTGGAAGTTAGCAGCCTTCGGCAAATTACCCCACCCGAGTTTCCAGCCGATCCAAGTAGCGCCGACAATGCCGATCAGTTTGCCGACAACCAAGCCAGCAATAACTCCAAGGGTTACCGGGTTGAGTACAGCTGTGGAGCTGTTAAAGCTATCGAAAGGAATGCCAGCATTAGCCAAGGCAAAGATAGGGATTACCAGGAAACCAACCGGGATATGCAGCCGGGTTTCCATACGCTGCAGGGGGGATTGGGCCATGTTCACACCATTGCCCAGAGCCATTACTCGCGCGTGCAGTGCATCGTTGGCGATGATTTTGTCACCTGGGCGGAAATAGCGATCAAAACTACGAATGATATCTTTTACAAAGGTGCTGAAGGCTACGGGGTCATACTTCGGTTTAGCGGGTAGTGCCATAGCCGTAATTACCCCGGCAAGAGTGGCGTGCACACCAGCCAGATAGAGTCCGTACCATAGTAGTACCCCGATAAATACATAGGCTGAGGAGCGGCGAACGCCGGCGGCATTTAGAAGGGCCAAAAGCCCAACCAGGCAACCTGAAGCGATCAAGGCAGTAATATTCACTTGTTCGGTATACCAAATCGCAATCACAAGGATTGCACCCAGATCATCTACGATCGCTAGGGCTACCAGGAAGGTCACAACGGCACGGGGGACTCGGCTGCCCAGTAGTGCGATACAGCCCACAGCAAAGGCGATGTCCGTGGCCATCGGGATACCCCACCCGCGTACACCTTCCGCACCGCTATTAAGAGAGGCATAAATAAGCGCAGGAACTATCATGCCGCCAATAGCCGCCATTACTGGTAAAACCGCTTGGCGAAGATCGGAGAGTTCCCCCACCATAAACTCACGTTTTAATTCCAGTCCCACCAGAAAGAAGAAGATGGCCATTAGGCCATCATTGATCCAGTGGTGTAGCGAAAGAGAAAGCTCCCAGTTTCCTGACCCGATACTGATGGGCATATGTAGCAGGTGTTTGTAAGTATCCTGTAAAGGAGAGTTGGCGATAATGAGTGCGGCCAACGCTGAAAGCATCAGCAAAATACCACTGCTACTTTGTCGATGAATAAATTCTTCAAAGGGGGTAACTAGACGGCCAAATGCCTCTTCCAGCGGTGCCTCAAAGACTTTTCCTTTGCGAATCTTAAACCTATCTAAAACGCTTTTTGCCATCGGCTAATTCCCTCCTCTTGAAGGCTAAGCCCTACTAAATGTGGGGCTGTTAATCTATTTATAGGGATGGAGGTTAGCATGCAGGCAGCGTCGTTATCTATATTGACAGGCATTTATCGTTGGGGATGGCTCACTTGTTGGGTTATGGAAAGAAAAAATACATAAATTTCCGCGCGAATTTTAAGGGGGTCACTAAGAAAGGCTTATTTGATCGGGGTGGTGGAGGCGTATAGAAGAGCAGACATTTATAAGGTAGTTGTAAAATATTCTGGTCCCTTTGTGTTGTTTTTGTATTATTTACAATTATTTATTTGAGGTTAACCTTCAGGTGTAGAGAGGGGGGTTATTTTACTTTTTTATTACGGTTGCGAGCAATGGTGGTGTTGATTTCATGGGCTTTCTTTCGGGTGATTTTTTATTTAGTAAAACATCCTACTATAGAAATTGCCCAATGATGCTTGCGTGCTTGACAAAGGTACCTGCGAACCATTGATGTACCGGTGTCGAGTTGACAACTAAATTTTGGCCGAATAATTATTCGGGCTAGCCTGCACCGTAAGCTTGGCGCAATATTTGGTGGCTCGGGCTGTCTAAAAGATGAGCGATCTACCACTGGGCTGGCAGCTCAAGCATCTTCAGTGAGTGAGCATGTCGACTCTGTTGCTCAATAGCGGTGAGTGGTGCCTGATGACTGAGGGAGACTCGAGGGCTCAGGTTTTCTTGTTAGGATATTTTCCCTATTTATAGGGCTCTATTACTCCTTGGTTACCCCTGTGACATTCTGCTTAGAAAGATTCTCTGGCTCTCCTTATGCAGTCTTATGGTATAGGCGGCTAAATATGCTCTAAGCAGGGCCTTTACGCTTATGGCTCTAATCCTCGATAATTGGCCCCCAAGTTTCTCGGGCTAAGCAGTACTACTGTGCCGCTTTCCCGGTGGAGCAAATAGGAATTGAATCTGCAATCTTGGAGTGATCGGTGACGACTACAGTTGAACGCAAGGCGACCAATGTTCATTGGCATGATGGCGACGTAACCCGCGACAATAGGGCGGCCATCCTTGGCCACAAGGGGGTGACCCTGTGGTTCACTGGTTTGTCCGGCTCTGGTAAGAGTACGGTGGCAGTAGCGGTAGAGAAGGCTCTGGCTGCACGCGGTGTACTGAGTTACCGTCTAGATGGTGACAATATTCGCTTGGGGATCAACTCTAATCTTGGCTTTTCTGCCGAAGATCGCCAGGAGAATATCCGCCGAGTAGGTGAAATTTCCAAGCTGTTTGCGGATACTGGGGTAGTGGTTTTGAGTAGCTTTATCAGCCCTTACCGCGAAGATCGTGAGACGGTCAGGAAGATGCACGAGGATGCTGGCCTTCCTTATATGGAGGTGTTTGTAGACTGTCCACTGGAGGAGGCGGAATCCCGCGATCCTAAGGGTCTCTACAAAAAGGCTCGTGCAGGTGAGATTAAAGGCTTTACCGGTATTGATGACCCTTATGAAGCGCCTGTTTCTCCAGAGCTGCGCTTGAACACAGCAGAGATGACCCTGGAGCAAGAGGTGGAAGTCATTATCGCCACCTTGCAGGAAAAGGGCATTATCGCGAAGGATTAAGCTGTTTCCAGGCTGCCCGTATCGTAATAAGGGAGGCCATTACTGGCCTCCCTTATTATTTTGGGTGAATTTTATGGCCGCTTGGCCTCCTCCTCCTCTGATACTTGCTTCCTATAAGTCCCCCTCTGCGCCAACTGCCGACTGACCGCTCTATCCCTTCATATACTCAACCTGTACTAGATCATGAAGTTGACAGCTGTGGAGGCGTTTATGTCGACAAGGGGAGCTTGGTTTCTCTCTGTTTTGTTTTTGGTGTTGGCCGGAGTGCTAGGGGTGGGCGCTTGGGTCACGTACGAAAAACTGCCAAAAGTGCATGGCAAAGTGGATGCTCCCGTGCTCGGTGTGCCCTCCGGGGCGCTCGAGTACGGCCCTACACCGGCTTATGCTGGGCCCCACCCCAGAATGATGTCGCGGCCGCCAGAGTACTTTCCATTCCCCATCTCAATTGGCGAGGTTGGACCTGTAGAGACACTTTTTACCGGCCCTTCAAAATATCCATTCTTTTGTGGCAGAAATATGGTCACCGGCAGGCAGCCTCTGGTCGATAACCAAGCCAAGGAAGGAGTGCCCGTTTTTGCTCTGAATGACGAAGGGAAAAGAACCAAGGAGGTAATCGGTTACAGCCGGGATTGCAGTCATGCGACAGAAGTTACTTACTTTTACCGCAGTAAAAACGACGGTAAGTTCCACTACCTGCATGAGGCCCGAAATGACATCGATAAGGTCACAGTGAATGGTCGCCATGTGGACTTTATTGTTCGAGTAGAAACTGGCACGATCAATCGGCACTTTTATGCAATCGCTGTTTTACGTGGGGAGGGAGAAACCGCTGAAAAGCCCAATGGTAGCAATTGGAATCGCCGCCTGATCTATCAGTTTCGTGGCGGGGTTGGAATAGGTTGGCGGCAGGGGAAAATCAGTAAAGGCGATGTTACCAGGCGGCGTATGGACCAGCTGGCGCGCGGATATGCCGTGGTGTACTCAACGGCCAACCAGACCAGGAATCATTATAACCTTTGGCTGGCAGAGGATACCGCACGGCGCGTCAAGAAGCAGTTCCAGGCGCTTTATGGTGAGCCTATGTACACGGTGGGTGTAGGTGGCTCTGGGGGTGCTATCCAGCAGTACCTTTTCGCACAAAATGCTCCAGGTCTTATCGATGCGGCGATACCGCTGTACTCCTATCCAGATATGGTCACCCAGACAATTTATGCCTTCGACTGTGAACCGCTCGAATATTTCTTTGACGTTTTGGATGTGGGTAATTCAGGCTGGAAAAATGTCGAGGAGCGCCAAGCTATACAAGGGTTGGCGGCGAACCCTGAGGCGAGTAGTCGTTTCAAGATGATTACAATGGCCGCTGGTTTGTTCGATAGTCGTTATCGGGGAAGGGCAAGTGGTGCTACGGAATGTGTCGAGGGTTGGCGGGGTTTGGTGCCCCTGGTGAATAATCCAAATTTTGTACATTTCTTCAAAAGCTTTTCCGGGGACTTGTCAGATAGAGTGCACTGGACCCACTGGGAGGATCTCCGCCAATTTTATGGGGCGGGTGAAAACGGCTATGCAAATACGGCCTGGGATAACGAAGGGGTTCAGTACGGACTTAAAACACTGGTTGATGGCGAGATTAGTATTGATACCTTCCTGAGAATCAATGCCGCTATTGGCGGCTGGAAGGCACAGCAGAATCAAACCGATGAGAAATTATGGTTCCTCAACGGAGGGCTCTTTCCTGTGCGTCTTTCTATATGGAGTGAGCAAAACTTAAATATGGGCTCTCTCACAAGCCCCGCAGAGCGCAGCCGTGGGAGCATGGAGGCGATCAACGGGATATACCGCTCTGGGCATGTTTTCCTAGGAGATGTGGAAATACCGATTATCGATATGCGCCACTACTTGGATGAAGAGCCAGATATGCACCACAGCTCTGCATCCTTCTCCACCCGTGAGCGGATTCGGCGTGCTCGGGGTCATGCAGACAACCAGTTAATCTGGGTCAGCCATAAGGATTACAATCCATTGGGCGAGGCGTTGGATCTCGTTGACCGTTGGATGCAAAACATCATCAATGACCCTTCTGCTGGCGTTGTGGGCAATCGGCCGGAAGACGCGAATGACCGCTGCTTCGATCAAAAAGGCAATGTGCTGGCGGCAGGATCCGATGTTTGGAATGGCGACTGGAATAGCCTGGCGCAAGGGAGGTGTATGAGGGTATACCCGACTCATAGTACCTCGCGGCAGGTTGCGGGGGGGCCGGTGACCGACGATGTCTTTAAGTGTGCACTCCAGCCCGTAGAGCGGGCACTGGCCAAAGGCATATACGGTTCGCATACCGAGGAAATTTCCGGGCGCATCGACGACCTGCGGCGGATCTTCCCAACGGGTGTTTGTAATTACAATGAACAGGACTTGGCACGACCAAAAGAGCCGTTAATCCCTCAGGAGGTCCCAGTGAGGATTGCAGGTCATCTAATCGACCCAGATTATCGGCAGGGTAAGCTATTACAGGGCGCGAATGTAGGAGAGGGCGAAGTAAAGCCAGCACCAGTGTCTGTGCCGGCTGAGAACCTAACGGATGAATAATTTACGGTTTTGGCGCAAAAATTGTTGACAGAGAAACTCAATCCGGTACTATGCGCCTCGCTCAAGGGGGCTAGGCCCTTAAAGAAAAAGAGCATTGGGTGGTTAGCTCAGTTGGGAGAGCGACGGCCTTACAAGCCGTAGGTCACAGGTTCGACCCCTGTACCACCCACCAACTTCCCTTTGGGAAGTTCACTACCGAGGACCGGTAGTTCAGTTGGTTAGAATGCCGGCCTGTCACGCCGGAGGTCGCGGGTTCGAGTCCCGTCCGGTCCGCCAGACACAAAAAAGCCCTCATTTTTTGAGGGTTTTTTTGTGTCTGGGGTTTTGATTTTCTCCCCCCTCTAGTGTCGAGCCTCCCTCAAAAGCGATAACTGAATTGTATGCTGCCCAGAAAATGCCCGAATTTGGACAAATGGTCAGTTGAGGGGCTGGATGTAGGGTATTTGTTACCCCCGGCCGCAGGTTATTGTTATTCCCAGGTTGTGTATTTTTGGCAGTATTGTTAAGTGTGAGATTTCAATGCGGGGGACCTGTTTAAGAGGGAATGGCGGCAAGCTCTAGAGGCAGCGGGTTGTGAATAATAACTTTACCACGATGTGCCAGCTTTATCTTTAGCCCCTTTTTTGGTTGTCACTCTGCCTTTTCGTCTGAATATCGAGTTGAACTCACAGTGAAGTTGCGAGGAGCTTGTTGGTGGGCGGGATCATTGAGTCCTCAGTTCGAATTCTTTAGGTAGGGTTAGCTCAGTTTCCAGCGGGCAACTATGAAGGTATTGACGGGGTCCTGCCTAATCCAGGTGTATCTTTAAAGTCCGCAGCTCCTCAGGAGGTTGGTATTGTTGATATGGTCGATCACAATAAAGCAGCATGCCTTGTGAAGTAGAAAGGAAGGCAGAAGCCACCAGCTTGAAGGGCTTTCTCCTGAATGAGGCTCAACTAAGGCCGACATGATATTAAGCAGAGAAAAGAAGTAACCATGTATCCCCGCCTACTAAACAGCTTGGATCTTCAGGCCTTTACCGAAGCGGCTCGAAATGTTCCATATCAGCAGCTAAAAGCGGGTTTTTTTCCTGATCTAGATGTCTGGGTGAGGCGCGATGACCTAATTGACCCGCTTATTTCAGGTAACAAGGCTTACAAGCTCATCTTTAACTTGCTAGACGCGCGAGATAAGGGGGCAAAAACTATCATCACCTGTGGCGGAGCCTGGTCAAATCACATTCACGCCATAGCGGCTGCAGGATCCCGGTTTGGGTTTAAGACTATCGGTATTGTTAGGGGGGAGAGGCCCGCAAAGCTTAGTGCAACTCTGCAAGATGCCGAGCGCTTCGGAATGCAACTAATGTTTGTAACGCGATCCCTCTATCGACAACGTGGAAAGGAGGATTTCCTTAGGCAGGTAGGTCTTGAGCTAGATGCTGCCTATTTTGTGCCCGAGGGAGGAGCAAATCTTGCCGGTGTGCGGGGGATTCAGCTTCTGGGGCAGGTCATAGAGGAGACTGCGCCCGTAGACTTTGATCAGGTGTGGGTGGCTTGTGGGACTGGGGCTACATTTGCAGGCCTCTATTCAAGTATTTCAAGTGCCCCTGTAATTGGGGTGGAAGTTTTGAAGGCCGGGGATAGTACTCTGGAACAGGTAAGGCGTTGGCTTGGGTCGATATACTTGTCGTCATGTAAAGGAGGGGGGGATAAGCAGGTAAAGCATCAATTTCAGTTGGCTTCTATTGATGAGTTTTTGCTTGGGGGGCATCATTTTGGTGGTTATGGTAAGTATCCGGGTGAGTTGAGGGGGTTTCAGGAGTTTTTTGAAGTAAGTATCAATACACCACTTGATCCTATTTACACTGTCAAGCTAATGGCAGCCCTTGCGAAGAATGATGATTATTTTGGGTCTCCATATAAGTGTAGGGTACTTATAGTTCACTCTGGGGGACTGCAGGGCCGTCGTGGTTACGACTTGAGTTGCTTATAGCGGTAGTGGACAAATATTTGGGTCATCTTATTTGTTGAGTATTGCAAGGTTGCTGTCTGCTGAATTTTATCATAAACCATCTTTATTCAAATTTGATCGTTCTTGGGGTGGTAACTGGCAATTGTGATTGTTGGACACTTGAATTTTTAGGCTAAATTTCATGAAGATATTTTACTGATATGTTGTTCGAACGGCTTCCGTGATGAGTTTGGCTTTCTGTTATCCGGTAGCCGCTTTAACAACTGCCTGAAACCCTGGTGGCACCAAGCTCAGGTGGTTAGCCCAGGTGTGACCAGCTTGTCATTTCGTCTGACTGCTTTTTAGGTTAGGCTGTTTTAGTTAGCATTTTGGTTAAAAAGTGATCGGATTTGCTGGCTGACCAGCTGGACAGGATCGACTAGTCTGACAGGCTCAGGCATAATCCTTCTTTGCGTAGAAGGAAAAAAGCTCCTTTTGCTTTTTTAAGTTTCAAGTCGTTTACTTGTTAGAAAAGTTAGAATTGATCGCAGGGCCCTGAATCGGGCACCTTGGGGAAGTGGTGTCGGAATTTCAGAATATTGGCCTAGTTGGCCGCACCGAAAGTGAAAGCGCTGTTATCTCGCTTAAGCGCCTGATGGTGTTTCTGGAGCGAGAGGGCTTTGCCGTTGTGCTGGAAGAGGATACGGCAAATACAGTGCAGAGCCACGGTGCAAGTGTGTCTTCGAGGGATAAGCTCGGCGAACTCTGCGATCTGGTCATTGTAGTCGGTGGTGACGGCAGCCTTTTGGCCGCCGCTCGCGCTTTGGCGAAGTTTAGCGTTCCTTTGCTGGGTATCAATCGTGGCCGCTTGGGCTTTCTCACCGATATCACTCCTGACGAAATTGAAAAGAAAGTGGGCGAGGTGCTTGCTGGTAAATATATGGCTGAGAGCCGCTTCCTTCTGGATATGTCGGTTACTCGAAGGGGGAACCCCATCGGAAAGGGGGCAGCTCTAAATGATGTGGTGATTCATCCTGGCGAATTTATTCGCATGATTGAATTCGATCTGTACATTGATGGTCAGTTTGTCTATACACAACGTTCGGATGGCCTGATTGTATCAACGCCTACTGGTTCCACGGCATATGCGCTTTCGGGCGGCGGGCCGATAATGCATCCAAAGCTCGACGCGATTGTCCTTGTCCCACTCAACCCACATACCTTGAGTAGCCGCCCGATTGTTGTTGAAGGAAGCAGCGAGCTAAAAATCATTGTTGGTGAACACAATATTGCCAAACCCTACGTGACGTGTGATGGCCACGATCAGGTCATTACTGAGCCTGGGGATATCGTGCGAATTCATAAGAAACCGCATCGGCTGACCTTAATTCATCCGATAGATCATAATTTTTACGAAACTTGTCGGTCCAAATTGGGCTGGTTGAACTAAATATAGCAATAGGTATTAGGAAGGCGTAATGGCTCAACAGTTGACATCAAAACTGAGCTCTAAAGAAGCTGTAATCGGTATTGTCGGGCTCGGCTATGTGGGTTTGCCCCTATCTCTGAGTTACTCGGAAAGTGGATATGTCACACTGGGGTTCGACATCGATAAAAGCAAAGTTGATGCGATTAACGCGGGTAAATCCTATATTAGGCATATTGAATCAGAGGGCGTAAAAGATGCAACCGAGAAAGGGCTCTCTGCAACGACTGATTTCTCCCGTATCACAGAGGTGGACGCAATTATTCTTTGTGTGCCAACGCCGCTAAATAAGTATCGTGAGCCAGATCTTTCCTATGTAATTTCGACTGTAGAGCGGGTTATTCCGTTTATGCGCAAAGGGCAAGTTCTTTCTTTGGAGAGTACTACCTATCCAGGTACTACTGAAGAGGAGCTTGTGCCACGAGTTGAGGCTGCTGGTTTCACAGTAGGGGAAGACTTGTTTGTAGTTTACTCTCCTGAACGAGAAGACCCAGGCAATAAGAACCACACAACTAAGTCAATTCCCAAAGTCTGTGGCGGTCATACCGAAAATTGTATGAAGGTTGGCATTGCCCTCTACGAATCCGTTATTAGTGCTGTGGTACCAGTCAGCTCTACCAAAGCTGCAGAGATGACCAAGCTTCTTGAAAATATACACCGGGCAGTGAACATCGGCTTAGTGAATGAAATGAAGGTGGTTGCAGATGCAATGGGTATCGATATTTACGAGGTGATTCGAGCGGCTGCAACGAAGCCCTTTGGTTTTGTTCCGTATTACCCTGGACCGGGGCTTGGTGGTCACTGCATCCCCATTGACCCGTTTTATCTGACATGGAAAGCTAGGGAGTTTGACCTACATACGAGGTTTATCGAACTCGCAGGTGAAATAAATACGTTGATGCCTGACTACGTTATAGCAAAAGTTTCAAAAGCGCTTAATGCACATAAAAAGCCGGTTAGTGGTAGTAAGGTTTTAGTATTAGGAGCGGCTTACAAGAAAAATGTTGATGATATGCGTGAGTCACCTTCTGTAGTACTTATTGAAAAGCTGCAGGAGCTAGGTGCGAATGTCAGTTATAGTGATCCGTTCGTGGCCAAACTGCCAAAAATGCGCGGACATAACTTAGATATGAAAAGCGTTGAATTAACCAGGATCTCCCTATCTAATGCTGATTGTGTCTTAATCGCGACAGATCATGACGTATTTGATTACGACTATATCGTCGCTAATGCTGCACTTGTTGTTGATACTCGTGGTCGGTATGACACAAATCATGAAAAGGTTGTTAGGGCCTAATTGATTTGTAAAGTAGGCTGAAGTGTTAATGCTGCAGCCCAACTTGATTGGATCTGCAGCAATGTATAAATGGCTATATAAAGATTTTAGTATTACCAAGAATGTTTGTTTCAAGTCTCTTTTCTATCAATCACATGTGAGCCCAATTTTGAAATATGTGAAAGTAAGTTGATATTTCGAGTGTTAAATATTTGGTCTTTTCCTATTTCGGTGGGCCTAGATACGGGATAGTTGAAATAAAAATGTTCACATATTTTTGCTGGGCCTCAAAGCTATATTTTATTGAAAATAATCGTAGTCAAATGAAAAATTTACTACCGTTGAGTGAGGAAATAACCGGGCAGATGAAACAGAGAATCCACAAAATACTTTAACTGACCATTTTTACCGCTTAATTCTACATTGAGTAAATCAATTGATAACCAAAGCTACATTAGCGCCCTACTAAAAAAGAACCCATGCAACACAAAGAAAAAGTGAAAACAGTTGATTTTTCAGTTGAAGAGATTGAAATTTTACAAAAAAAAGCAGCTTTGGCGGATAGCTTAAAGTTTGAATTGAACGACTATAAAGCGAAAGCCAGGTTAATTAAAGGCTTAAGGTGTGAGCTTGAGAAAGAGAGGATCAAGTTACATAGAATTACAAACAGTCTAGCTTACTATGTTGGTGATTCCTTCGTTTCAGCTCTCGGGAAAGGAGGGTTATTCCTTGCTAGATTACCGATTGCTATGCTGTTCACGATAAAAGGTGTTCTTGCATATCGTCGTGCACAAAATGCACTTGTCAATAATGAGTATGAAGTTCGGGAACTTGATGTTATCTCTTTGCGCGGAATCACTTCGGCAAGAATCAAATATAGAAACTATTGGCCTAAGCCTAATGCGAGTAGATCAGATCTTGCGTTCTTGTCAATGGGTGTATTAAGAGAGTATGGAGTGGATGAGGCGGTAGATTTCTTTGACTTCTACCTGACTGGTGAGAACCTTGCTGCTGGATGGCTTTTATCATTAAATCTATATTTGAATGATGAAGAAAAATGGTTAGGAAATATAAATAATTACTTGGAGTCGTTTGGACTTTTACCGATATCATTGTCATCAAGAGCCCCGTCTAAAAGTGGTGAGTTTCAAAGAATAGAGTGTCTAGTGCCAGGCGATTACACGGTCGATTCATCGTGTAAGGTGACTATTATAATGCCGGCGTTTAATGCTGAAAAGACAGTGGAACACGCTATAAAGTCTATTCTCGCGCAGACATGGAGAGATTTTGAATTAATTATTGTTGATGATTGCAGTTCTGATCAAACTTGGGAGATAGTCAAGGCTTACTCTGCTGTTGATGATCGTATTGTAGCGCTTCGAAACCACGTTAATGTTGGCCCCTATGTCTCAAAAAATTATGCACTTCGAATTGCGCAAGGTAAGTATTTGACTGGCCATGATGCGGATGACTGGGCTCACCCCCAGAGAATTGAGAATCAAATGAGAGTGATGTTGGGTGCAGGTGATGTCAACGCCAGTATTACGAGAATGATTCGTATGAATGAAAGGCGTGGTGTTGATCATTTTAGTCGGATAGGTAAGGTTAGCCCTGATGGGGTTGCTAGGCTCGCAAGTATATCATGCATGTTTGAGATGAATTCTTTCCGGGAAAAGTTGGGTTATTGGGACAGTGTGCGCTTTGGTGGTGACAGTGAGTTAATTCAGAGGGCGAAAATAATTTTTGGGGATAAGTTCGTCACGCAGGAAACAATCAGTATGATTTGTCTTGATGCAGAAGGTAGTTTAACCAATCATCCCGTTCATGGTATTGATAAGGTGGCTGGAATTTCTTCTTCAAGAATAAAATATAAGGATGCATGGAAAGGCTGGCACAAAACTATTTCTGAAGATTCAGCGTACCTCGATTTTCCTCAGGTCGAGCGAAAGTTTGAAGCTCCATGTGCCGCTTCTGTCTCTGACGAATTGATTAACACGAATCTTACTGTTTATGACCACCGTTAAATGTTAATCATAGAGTGCCCTCAACCGGCGGATAATAAAGCAATTGTAGTGATTAAAGTTGCGATGAGTGCGATTTTCAGAAATGTTTTATGGGTAGATCGAGGTCCGCTGTAGCGTAATTTTCGCAGCATGGAAAGAGAATAGGATTAGTTGTAATGATTGAATATCGTAAAGATATTGATGGTTTAAGGGCCCTGGCAGTGTTGGGAGTGGTTGGCGCTCACTTAGGGTTTGAGCAGCTAAAGGGTGGTTTTGTTGGTGTCGATGTTTTTTTTGTGATCAGCGGTTATCTCATAACAGCTTTGCTTACCAAAGAGTTCAGGTTGAATCAGACGGTGAACTTTGGTTCTTTTTTTTGGAGGCGTATACGACGGCTTGTGCCGGCGGTTTTGGCCACTGTCGGTTTGACAGTTATTGCCGCCTTTTTATTATTTTCCAAAGAGCAGTTTGAATCAACTGTTTGGTCTTCAATTACAGCGATTTTAAGTATATCAAATATCTATTTCTGGTCCAGTGTGGGATATTTTGATGCGGATGCAATTTCCAAGCCCCTATTGCATACATGGTCGCTCGGTGTTGAAGAGCAGTTTTATCTATTCTGGCCATTCGTTCTGATTGGGCTGTTAAAGCTTAATCGTTTAGTTCTAACAAAAACTGCAATTTTTGTTCTTTTTTCCGCTTCATTTGCGTTAAATGCCCTCTTTATAAGTGGCGATCTCGGAGCTGTGGTGGCTCGACAGAGTAAGCTGTTAGTCAACTTCAATGACGGTGGAACCACAGCCTTTTATTGGTTTCCCTTCCGTATTTTCGAGTTCATGGTTGGCGCGGGCCTTGTTTTTATTGGCCCTGGAATAGGGCGACTTCGCAAAAGTGTTGCGGATTTTCTAGTCCTATTGGGGACGTCGATTATCGTATTGTATATGGTGCTGCTCTCTGAGGATGCAGTGTTTCCATATTATAATGCTTTGGTTGTTGCTGCGGGTACTGGATTGATTATTTGGGCAGGAAAAGATTCTGGCATAGCGGGACTCGTCTTTGGGAATCATGTTGCAAGGTTCTTCGGGAGGGTGAGTTATTCCCTTTACCTGGTGCACTGGCCAATTATTGTTTTTTTTGTTTCTCTGGGAGGAGATTTGACTTCCCTTCAGTCGAAACTGGTTTTGCTTGCTTTAACCATTTTAGCGGGCTATTTGCTCTATTTTACAGTCGAAAACCCAATGCGCAATGCGTCGTACTTGACGGTAAAACCCCTGACATATAGGGCGGTCATGCAAAGGGCTTCACTCCCTGCCTGTGCTGCACTAATGGCAATGTTGGCGCTTGTCGCCAAGGATTACGAAGATCGTATTCCCGTGGAACGCAAAACGTTAACAAACTCCGAGTGGCGGAAGTTTGAGAGAGAAAAGTACTGTACTGGGGAAATGCCTGAATTTCCAAAGGATATATTCACTTGTCAAAATGATAGAAATTCTAGCGAGACTATCGTCGTGTGGGGAGATAGCCACGCTTTGCATACGGTTGCAGGCATTTCAGAAATTTTCCCGGATACGAATATTGCAATTGCATATATGCCGGGGTGCATACCTCAGAGTGGTTTTAATGGGTTGGTCCGTGATATGAAACGCAAGGATCTAACGGAAAGCTGTATAAAAAAGAATCGCCAGTTTCTTAATTGGGCATCAGATGCGCCTAAACCTGTACTTACTCTTATAACAAGCGCTAAAAGAAATACACCGAAACAAATAGCTGAAATAAACCATGAGCTCACATCATATTTGTCTAAATCTGGACACAATGTGTATATTTTAGGGGATTTTATCAGGCCAGAGATGAAGTTGGCCCAATGTCGGGCTGTTCCGGATTTTTTTCATACTGAGGAAATGTTAAGTCGCATATGCGGTCCTAAATTGAAGGCTGTATCTAAAGAAGTAAGGTATAACTTAAGGTTAGCGGAGCTTACTCCGAATTATATATCTGTTATTGATATTCAATGTCCGGATGATGAGTGTATCTTTACAAATAATGGTAAGGCTTTGCATCGTGATAATCATCACCTTTCACCCTATGGTTCGATCACTTTGTTTAGTGATGTTCGTATGCTTAAAAAGTTTATGGGCCTAGGAAGAGATGTGAGAGGGCTTATCTCTTCACAGCTTATTGACAGTTCATCAGCAGATATTGAGCCCCGGGGTTAATCTATGGCTAGGTCTCCTTATGATAGCTCCTGCTTCTCTCCTCGAGAGGTTGTGTACTCAATCATAGTTCCAGTTTATGAGCAGTGGAATTTGATTCCAGTTTTATTGGAGGCTTTGAGCGCTCAATCTATATGCAAGGCATTGTATGAGATAATTCTTGTGGATAATGGATCTACTGTTATTGAGAAACCGAACTATAACGGCTTGAATGTTAGGATTCTTAAGTGCGATAGGTTGGGTTCTTATGCAGCGCGAAACCTTGGGGCAGAAAATGCCAGGGGAAAATGGTTAATTTTTACAGATTCTGATTGCATACCTCGTCCTGATTGGTTAAGTGCGATTGATTTTTATATCAATGGGCTTAAGGATCAGCCTGCAATCTTAGCAGGAAAGGTTGATATTTCATCTTCAGAAAACGCAAGTTGGTATGAGATTTATGACTCCGTCAAGGGGATAAATCAAGCACAATATGTTGAGAGTGGTTATGCTGCTACGGCTAACTTATCGGTCAAAAGAAGTTTGTTTGAGCAATTAGGTGCATTTTCGGAAAGGGCTTATTCCGGGGGGGATGTTGATTTTTGTAAAAAAGCGATACGGAGCAAAGTACAGCTTATCTATTTACCTGATTCTGTTGTGAACCACCCAGCACGTAAAACTTGGTATGAGCTGGAAACTAAAGCAAGGAGGATAGTCGGAGGGCAATTATCAAGGCCAAATGTAAACAGATTGAGGGTGCTTTTAGGTGTTTATACTCCCCCAGTACGAGCGGTAAAAAAATTTTTTTGTAAGTCAAACACCTCGATTAATCACAGGGTTATTGCGGTGTTAGTTCAGATGAGGTTGTGGCTTACAGAGATGATAGAGGTCCTGCTTATTTTTTCCGGTAACCCCCCCGAACGCCGCTAAGATATGGTTGCAGAATGATGTTTAAAAATGCTAGATACTATTTATCCTGGTTTTCTAGGGTTTGTGGTTACATGTTTGAGCAGAAGTTTGGTTTGGCTCTGTTCGCGATTGTTGCGGGTATTGTAGCTCATACTACAAGCCTGATTGCTTTTTTAATGCCTCTAAAAGTTTTACTTTTGGCGAGTTCAGATGGTGTTCCTTCGTATTCCCAGGTCTTTATCCGTCCGGAGAATAAAACCGAATGGATTGTTGGGCTTTCTTTAGTTGCTTTGCTCCTCTACGTTATTTCGTTAATAGCCGAACTTTTCGCGGATAGAATAGCGGCCAATGGTGGAAGGTTAGTTCAGATGCGAAGGGGGTTGGCGGGTGTAGCAGTTGCACAGGGTGACAGTCGTCAAGAAGAAAGAATTAAAGGGTATTACTCGACTTGTTGTACGATTCTCTCAAATTCGATTTTCACCATTGTAGCTATTGTAGCGGTAACTTTCATTAATTTACCTCTCGCTGCATACATCATAATGATGGCTTTAACTTTTTATGGGCTTTCTTATTGCGCTTATCAAAATTATATAAATGGGCGCGGGGGGAACATCGGAAAACTGATAGATGAGGATATTGGAGGTTACCTAAAACTTGTTACTTCCGTGACTTTTTTGACTGGTTTTCTTGTAATTTTACAGCCATTCCTGGTGGGTGGTGATGCAAACCTGCTTTTCTCGATAGTATCTATTATTCTTCTTAGACAGCTGCTAAGTACATTTTCCACTTCGAGTAAGAGTTTCTTTAAATTTATTCGCTCGAAGGATAAGGTTGATACATTATTGTTTGAGGCATACTCCTCTCGCGATGACGGTCAATCACTAGAGCTATCAGATTTACATCAATTTTTAGCAGCCGATTCACGCAGTTCTTGGATTTCTGCTGAGTTAGTTGACTTTGGTGTTAGCCATGAATGCTATCTCTCTTTATGGGTCGATAGTATCGTTCAAGACGTGTTCCTTATAAATCTGGTACGTCGTGAACGCCTAGATGCAGAGCCTTTGTATCAAGTTCGTATATATGATATGAAATCACGCCGTGTTATGAATGGTGAAAAGCTGTTACTTGAATATATGGGGCGGAAACAACTGCGATTACCACCAAGTATAAGAAGTTTTGAGAGGCATAGTTACCATTGCGAAATATTAGATCTCCAGCAATCTCGGCTGGTTAGAGATAATGATGAATATGATATGGTCATACATAAAGCAATTGAGTTGCAGTGGTCGCTGAAGCCTTGCGATAAATTGGTGGCAGCGTATCGTAATTGTGCTCCAACATTGATCACACGACTTTCTCGTATATCCATCAATAAGTTGCTGGTGGCTGTGGATACCGAAGAAACCGTTAAGGTTTTTACGTGTCTTAAGGATTTGTGGGGTGAAATATTAAAGATTCTAAGCTCTTCCCCCCTCTATTTGCATAATCATTCATGGGGTGTAGATAATTTTCTGGTCCATAGAGAGTTCATTGAACCATTTTTTTCGGGTTGGGATCGCTGGTCAATTGAACCGATTGGATATAAGTTCCCTAAAGGAATCAAAAAGTCCGAGATACGGCTTATATTAAGCAAGCTGTCCCTCGAGCGAAGTGATTTAGAGAGTCAGTTTACAGTTGATAGCGCTATACTAATAAATAAAATGGCAAAGTTTGAGGCGGCCTTTAGTAAAAAAAAATACAGAGAGTGCTTGTCTATCGCTGAAAATTTAATTGATAGTGACGTCCTACTAATGGAGCGTGAAAGTGCTTAATTTTCGTTCTTTTATTGCGCAGCTCCCATATGCACGCCAGGTTAAAAGGCGTATTGATAAAGCTCTTAACCCAAATGGTCGAGATGTTGGCTTTCCTTCTGATAGGATGAAGAGTGACCGGAAAAACTGTGTTGTGAGCACTTGTCCGGAAATAGGCATTAGTCCACTTACCGTTGAAAGCTTTTGCCTTTATAGGATCATTGGCAATGATTTGGTGCCTCGGCATAAAAAGGGGCAGTCCAGAGATAACCTTGCCTTCATCCTTGAATATGAGCCCGACCTGATTGATTGTGAAAAGCGATTTGTTGTAAATCGAATTGTAGATCCTGAAGAAGAGCTTCAAATCATCAATCTTCTTGAGTCTACCGGGTACCCTTATATCCATATTCCATTTGACTGGGAGGAGTACAGGAAGGTGGGCTGGGATATAGAAGGAATTCCTTGTGATTTTGCGCCGTATGCGTCGACATTAAGAGAGCTGCCTGCACCATTGCGGGCAGCAATAATCATGCGTACTTACCGTTATAAGAACAATTACGCAATGAATAACAATGGCGCAAGAAACATTGCTTTACAGGATGGTAGAGGCCGGGCGAAATGGGTACTTCCATGGGACGGAAATTGCTTCTTGACAGAGAATTCATGGGGTGAGATTCGCAGATCAGTTATCTCGAACTCGAAGCTCCCTTACCACATTGTGCCGATGGCTCGCATCACGGATAACGAGGATTTGCTAAATCCAAGTTTTCGGCCGGAAGCAATTGAGGAGCCTCAGGTGTTGTTCAGAGCTGATGCAAAGGAAGAGTTTAATACAGAATATAGTTATGGAAGGCGCCCAAAGGTTGAGCTTTTCTGGAGGCTGGGTGTCCCAGGTAAGTGGGATAAATGGCCAATTGAGCCATGGGACCTTCCATGCCCAGATTATTCTTCCGATGCTGGGGACTTTAGTTATGCAGGGTGGGTGGCCCGTCTGTTTTCCGGAAAAGCAGAGCTTGAGAAACAGCGTGATCATAAGGCGTGGGTCGGTCGAGGAGAGGCTCGAACAGAGGCAATTACTGGTATGCTAGATCATCTAGATGCGAAAGCTTTGGATGTCAATCTGGAACAGCACAAGCTTATTTTTATAAACCCAAATAATGCTTCACGAAAGCATAATGTCATTTTAGAGCAACTTAAAATTTCGGCTGATCAAGCTCTCGACCGTGGGCCTTATTCCGTCGCGCATAAGACAACGCTCCCTCCTGGCGGTAACCGTCATGATTATTGGCACCCGGCGCCCTATTATTGGCCTAACCCGCTTAAAATTCCTGGTTTGCCTTATATACGACGTGATGGACAGCGCGTGCCAGGAACTCGAATGTATGAACCGTTAAGTGACAGGTATGATCGGACCCGATTGCAACGTTTGTTTGATGATACTTATGTGCTTGCACTAGCCTGGTATCACTTTGGTGATGAACAGTATGGAAAGCATGGTGCGTCGTTCGTACGTTATTGGTTTCTAGACTCTGATACCGCCATGACTCCTCATCTAGATTTTGCTCAGGTCCGCCGCGGGTACAATAAGAATCGTGGGGCCGCTTCAGGAATTATTGAATTTAAAGACTTGTACTACTTTCTTGATGCTGTAAGGGTGTTGGAACTTGGGAAATTTCTTTCTGAGAAAGAAATTTCTGCTTTCAAGACTTGGCTTGGCACCTACCTACATTGGCTTCAGCACAGTAAGCAGGGAGTAGAAGAGAGATCCGCCCTCAATAATCATGGTACTTACTACGACTTACAGGTTTCTGCAATCTGTGCATTTTTGGGAGAGGCAAAACTTTTGCGTGAGACGTTGCGTGATTCTCGCTTTAGGTTACTAGCGCAGTTCGATGAGCATGGGTATCAGCCTCATGAAATGAAGCGAACAAACACTGCGCATTACTGTTGTTTCAATCTTCAGGGATGGTTCAATTTGTGCCGTATTGCAGAAGCAGCTGGAGAAGATATCTGGAATTTTTCTGGTCGATCTGGCAATGGTATTCAAAAGGGAGCGGAGTGGTTCCTGTCATATGCTGAAAAATCCTGGCCATATAAGCAAATTGATAATTTCGATTCACAGCGATTTTTACCAATAGCTTTTGGCTATGAGCATCAATACGGTCAATTCGACTATAAAGATGAATTCAAGCTTCCCGAAATATCATCAGCCAAACCCCTGTTTCATCCTCATGATGGCGTAAGACCATTTTGGAACCTTGAATTCGGCGCTACTGGATATTATAGATTAAAAGTAGAAAGTGCAGGTGTAGCGTGAGTAAGGAAAATCGGTCGATAGCTTTAGTGCCAGACCGCTTTGCATTATATCGATATCCTGTATTTAGGTTGATTAGTACCGAAGGTCCTGCCGAAACCTCTGTTGTAATCTATGCAGACCCTCGGGAGGATGAATCCCGGATTAAGTTAGTATCTGCTGAATTTTGTAACACCAACATTAAAAGCGGTGGTGTTCGGTGGATGAAAATCCGAAGTTTGTATTTCAAAAATATATGTTTTTGGCAGACAGGGATGATTAAACTGGCAGTATCAAGTCCTTGCCGGGTTATTGTCTACTGGGGGGAAGCCCATAGGATTTCAACTTGGTTAAGCGTGATCCTTGCCAAAGCTTTTGGCAAAAAGGTGGTGTTTTGGACCCACGGTATTTACGGCAATGAAAAGGGCGTAAAACGTATTATAAGAACTTGTTTTTATCGTCTTGCGGATGCTCTACTGTTGTATGGAGAGCACGGACGGAAACAACTTGAAAGGGCTGGGTTGCCCGCAGATAAGCTATTTGTGATTAATAACTCTCTAGATGTCAATGCCCAGCGTAAATTGATTGGTACTTATGGCATTGAAAATCTACAAAACATCAAGTATCAGTATTGTGATAATCCTGAGCGTTTACTTGTATTTGTGGGCCGTCTTGAGAAGTCCAAGCGGTTAGATCTATTAATTCGCGCGGTAGCACTACTCAAAACACGCGGAGTTGCTGTCAAGGCACTTCTGATCGGTGAGGGCTCTGCCCGAGATGAGCTGTGTGGCGTAGCTTGGGGGATGGATGTAAGTGAGAGAATTATTTTTTACGGTGAATGCTACCGGGATGAAGAAGTACTGCCTTTACTTGCTGCAGCCGATATTTGTGTATCCCCTGGTGAAGTTGGGTTGACTGCAATGCATGCGTTAGTTTGTGGGACGCCGGTAATCACACATGATGATTTCCCAAATCAGATGCCAGAATTTGAAGCAGTCATACCAGGGTACAGCGGTGCCTTTTTTCGGAACGACGATGTTTATGATCTTGCTGATAAAATTCAGGGTTGTTTTTTGGATATGGATTCAGGGCGTATTACAGCGGAGAATTGCAGAGCCATTATTGACACTCATTATACGCCGGAATTTCAGCGGGCTGTTTTCTACAAGGCTATAACCCCCCTGCTTGCATAACAATTTTTATTTTTTGAATAGTGGCCTCTTTGGGAGTGGTTGAATAAATGCGAAAGGCATTGATTACAGGAATTACAGGGCAAGATGGTTCATATTTGGCTGAGTTTTTACTTGGTCAGGGGTATGAAGTACATGGTATTAAGCGCCGCTCATCCTCGTTTAATACGGAACGAATCGATCATTTGTATCAAGATCCTCATGAAATGAACCGTAATTTTGTACTGCATTACGGCGATTTAACTGACACCTCTAATTTAACTCGAATTTTGCAGGAGGTGCAGCCTGACGAAGTATATAATCTGGCGGCTCAATCACATGTCTCGGTAAGTTTTGATATGCCCGAGTATACTGCAAATGTTGATGCCCTTGGGGCTTTACGCATTCTTGAGGCAATACGATTGCTTGGTTTGCAGGATAAAACTCGATTTTATCAAGCTTCTTCTTCAGAGTTATATGGGCTTGTTCAAGAGGCCCCGCAAAAAGAAACAACCCCATTTTACCCTCGTTCCCCATATGCAGTGGCAAAATTATATGCATATTGGATTACCGTTAACTATCGAGAGTCGTATGGCATTTATGCATGCAACGGCATTCTTTTTAATCATGAATCTCCTCGAAGAGGTGAGACATTTGTAACCCGTAAGATCACTCGTTCCCTTGCCAATATAGCTCTGGGTCTGGAAAAGACTCTCTATCTTGGAAATATGGATGCCCTGCGAGACTGGGGCCATGCACGGGATTATGTTGAAATGCAGTGGCTAATGCTTCAACAGGATAATCCAGAAGATTTTGTGGTTTCAACGGGAGTGCAATATTCAGTTCGTAACTTTGTTCAAATGGCGGCTTCAAATTTAGGCGTCATAATTAATTTTATGGGGTGTGGTCTGGACGAGGTGGGAGTTGTGACTTCTATAGAAGGGGATAGGGCCCCAGCCCTCACCGTTGGAGATGTAATAGTACGAGTAGATCCTCGATATTTCCGTCCTGCAGAAGTGGATACTTTATTGGGGGACTCTTCTTTGGCTAGGCAGAAACTCGGTTGGAAACCTAAGATATCAATTGATGAATTGGTCTCTGAAATGATGATCAGTGATCTTAATATAGCAAAAAAAGAAGCCCTTTTGGCCGGTAATGGGTTTGACATACCATTTAGAAGGGGTGAGTAAAATGCATACTGAGAAGCGTGTTTTTTTAGCCGGGCACAATGGTATGGTGGGCTCGGCCCTTCATCGAGCATTGTTGAAAGAGGGCTGTAAGGAAATAATTACTCTTGGTAGAGGTGAGCTTGATTTAACGAATCAAGCTGCTGTTGAGAAGTTTCTCTATCAAGAGAAGCCCGATATTATTTATTTGGCAGCGGCTAAAGTGGGGGGGGTTTTCGCAAATAATGAATATCCAGCTGAATTTATTTATGAGAATTTAATGATTCAAAATAATTTGATCCATTATGCTCATAAGGTTGGCGTTCAAAATTTACTTTTTTTGGGTTCTTCATGTATTTACCCAAGGATATGTCCTCAACCAATAGTTGAAGGTGCGTTGTTGCAAGGGGGGCTCGAGCCAACAAATGAGCCGTATGCTGTTGCAAAAATTGCTGGAATTAAGTTGTGTGAAGCCTACTCTCGGCAATATGGGCGTGACTATAGGAGTGTTATGCCTACCAATCTTTATGGTCCAGGTGATAATTTTCATTTTGAGAATTCACATGTTATCCCTGCTTTAATTCGTCGATTCCATGAGGCGAAGTCTACTGGGGAGCCGGAGGTTGTTATCTGGGGTACGGGCACTCCTATGAGGGAGTTTTTATATGTTGATGACCTGGCGGAAGCCTGTATCTATATCATGAATATGAGGCAGGGGTTATATCGTTCTATTGTTGGTGAAAAAAATTCACATGTTAATGTAGGCTATGGTAAGGATTGCTCGATTGAGTACTTGGCCAAGAAAATCGCTGCAACTGTGGGTTATTCTGGGTCCCTTAAATTTGATACTAGTAAGCCGGATGGTACACCCAGGAAACTATTGGACACTTCACTTTTGTCGGAACTGGGTTGGGCCCCAAAGACAATGCTTGGTCAAGGCTTAAGGAATACTTACGAGTGGTATAGCTCTTCACTTAAAGGTGGCTCTGTGAGTAGTGTTCGTACTTAATTATTATTTTGTTAGCAAGTTTTAAATGAAAAAAATTAGCATTATTACAGTTTGTTACAATAGCGGTAGAACGATACGGGATACGATAATCTCCATTATGTCTCAGGATTATGTGAATATAGAGCATATAATCGTGGATGGTGGCTCTTCCGATGATACATTATCGGTGATTGAAGGCTATAAGGATGGTATTGCGAAAGTAATATCGGAGCCTGATGACGGCATCTATGACGCTATGAATAAAGGGATATCTATTGCGACTGGGGATGTTGTTGGAATCCTTAATTCGGATGATGTTTACTGTGATAATGGCGTTTTATCTAGGGTTATGGCCGAATTTGAGGATCAAGCTATAGATTCCATTTACGCTGATCTGAAGATAGTTTCTCGTGATGACACTTCAAAAGAAATTCGTATTTATGATTCTAAAAAATTCGATATTTCTAAGTTTCGATGGGGTTGGATGCCTCCGCACCCGACTTTCTTTATAAGAAAGAGGTGTTATGATCAATTCGGCCTCTATAAGACTGATTATAAGGTTGCCGCTGATTTTGAACTCCTGGTTAGGTATTTACTGTGTAATGGAGTTAGTTCTAAGAGGCTTCCTAGAACTATTGTGAAAATGCGAGATGGAGGGGCTAGTAATAGAGGAGTATTTTGGAAGATCCACCAGAATAGGGAAATTGTCAAAGCTTGCCGCGAAAATAATGTGTATACAAACCTGTTAATGATGACATTTAAAGTGCCGTTTAAATTATTAGAATATATTTCTTTTAGGTAGTGTAGACCTTGGGGAGGTAAGCGGCTCTGAGTCGAAGATGAAAACTATCTATGATCCTGAAGTTCAGTAACCTCCTTTCTAGATCTAATTTATTTCCTAAATGGCTTTTGATTTTACTAATCAGGGCATGCGTATGGTAGCCTAAAGAAAATATATTTTTGGTGGCAGTACCCCCAGGTTCCCATAGTGGGAATGTTGTAGCGCTAATGCAGCCTTGATAACTAAAATAATCTATACATGTGAAGGTGCCGAAAGGGGCGGCTGAGGGAAGGCTAGCTAGCTTTCACATAACCTAGTCAAAAACTTCATGGAAAACCATACTGATTTAACTTTGAAGGAACGACAATAGATTGAAATCCTCTGCGAATTAAACTGGAGCGATACTGGCAGCACCCGGAACGCTTAGCGACAGACATTTCAGTAGAGGCACGGGGCATGAAATCAAACTTTACCATCAGACTGGCTGCTTAATTGATGACCGTACCGCCATAAAAGGGCAAGCCGCACTGTAAATTTACGGAAAGTCTGAAGTTTACCCCGGGTGAAATGATACTGATGTGACCCTAAAAAACCGACCTTGCCTACAGGGATTGGGCCTCTCTGCAGGATGCCAAAAAATAAGTAGCTCGTGAGCTGGGGGATTAAGGGCTCTTTATCATTTCTTCAGTTGTGGTGTCCATAAAATTGATTACTCTATACTTTGACGACCGTGGCAGATTGAACCATCTAAACTAATTTTAGTCATGAGAACAATTTTGGGAGATCCCTTTGCTTAGATGTTTCGTTTGTTTTATTCGTGCGTTTCGTGAGTATACCAACAAGTGCTTTTAGCTTCGTTATATCTAAAGCTATC
Organism: Microbulbifer echini; assembly: GCF_041447225.1. Taxonomy (NCBI): domain Bacteria; kingdom Pseudomonadati; phylum Pseudomonadota; class Gammaproteobacteria; order Cellvibrionales; family Microbulbiferaceae; genus Microbulbifer; species Microbulbifer echini. The sequence goes on from NZ_JBGMEL010000019.1 coordinate 27,759, forward strand.
ATCGGTTTTTGATAGAGGCTTGCAGCTAAAAGTGACTGAAGTTCTACTAGTTCCTCAAATCCTAATTGGTGAGAAATCTCACTGAGATTATTTCCACCTGTTCGAGGCCATTGCTTTTGTAGCCATTCCAGTAAGGCTTGTTGGATGTGTATTGGGTCTTCGCTTTCAATAGCTTTTTTCAACTTGCCCTCATGCTGTTCTTTTTTTTCTGGGTTTGGATTCGTTGTTTGAAGCTTGGTTCGCTTTTGGTTGAGCCGATAAAAATAAAGAATCCACAATAGGTGGGAGGCAATGGCAGCAATAGCTAGGTTGCGCCAGAAATGACCCTGCTTTTCTAAGTTTATGGTGCTAGGCGTCGCTAAAGTGGGCAGATTTCCGGATTCTTGTGACGGTGGTGTTGTGGCTGCAGTGCCGCTGACCTTAAAGCGGAATGCGGGGAGTTGAGTGGTGCGTTGCTTCTTATTTTTAGTGTCCCACCAGGTGAGGGTGATGGCGGGTAGTTGATAATCGCCGGGCTGAGTGGCGACGATTGCGGTGGTTTCTATGCGGCTGCCAGTGACACCATTCGGACCAACTTGGTCTTCCTGTTGTGGTTGGTCCGGATAGGTTTTAAGACCCTGCAGGTCTAGTTTGGGAAGAGGGGGTAGCTGGGCTGCGCGCAGGCCCTCGGCCCGAATGGTAAGGATTCGAGTGATAGGTTCACCGACCGCAAAGGTATCTGGGTCTTGACTCCAAGTTTGCACAATTCCCAGGCTTGCCGCAGGTAGCCAGTGAGCGCCACTGTAGCTATCGGGCTTGGGGAGCACTTCGATGGTTTTTCCCTGGGAGCGTAGGCGCAGTCTTTGGCTGTTACGATTAAATAGCGAGAAGGGATCTCGACGTCCAGCAACAGCAACATAAGTTAGCGCGGGAATAGAGAGTTGCCCGGAGCTATCGGGAAAAACCGCATAGGTAAGTTCATAGACGGCATGGCTGACTCCATCCAGTTTTCGTTCATAGCGTTGCTCATCAACTTTCTCTACATGTGCGCCGGCTACCTGCAGGGGCTCGGTAGCGATATCGTGCAGGCCAATGGTAGTGTACAAACGGACCTTTACTAGTAGTTGCTCTTGTACGAAGACTTCATCCTTGTCCAGCTCAATCTCCATAAAGGCTTTGCGCTTGGCGCCATCGGGTGCGCTCCCGGCCTCGCTGACCTTAATAGGGATTGCGTCGGAGACTTGGCCTTTAAAATGTAGGGAGGGGATAAATAACTCTCCCTCACGTTTTGGTGCGAGTGTGAGTATCCATTCTACGAAGCTCTCTGCACGGCCATTGATGACTCGATATTGGTTGGATTGCTGGCGAGAGAGAATGTCGAAATCCTGCTCTAGTAATTCGAAATCGGGTTGGCCGCCATTCTCATCGCCAGAATAACGCACTCTTAGGTTTAGGGTTTCATCGATACCAATTTTATTTCTATCGACATTTGCGCTGAGGTCACTTGCCTGGCTATTTACAGGCAGGCAAAAGAGTGCGAGCAAAAGAAGCAAATAACGGACCCCTGATAAATGTACAGGGTTGTTTGAATTATTTTTTCTTAAAAAGCTTTCCATGAGCTTCCCTGGGTTTGAACACATTTAAAACCAGACATAAAAACTAGGCTTCGGAGATCATTTTCTACCAGCGCTGGGTGGCTCCGTTTTCAGGGGGTTCCCATTCTCCACTGCGGTAGGCACGTCGCCTCTGTAAACTCTCATATTTAAATTTCTCTCGCATCAGGCCGGCGGGATCATCGGGGATTTGCCGTAGCCATTGATCCAAGGCCTGTTGGGTTTCAGGGTCTAACTGGCCTTCCTCTACACCGGCCCCCTTGGACTCTTCCTGAGGTTCCCCTGGTTTTTTCTCCCCGTCTTGTGCGCGCTGTTCCTGCTCCTGTTCTGACTCAGGAGCTTGTTGTTGAGCAGACTGCTCCTGTTCCTGTTCAGCTTCCTGGCTGGAGGGCTCTTGGGGTTGACCTGAGGGTGGTGGTTGTTGGTTTTCCTGCTGCTGGCCCTGCTGATTTTGTTGCTGGTTACCAGCTTGCTGTTCCTGCTGCTGTTTTTTATCCTGATCCCCGGCCTGTTGTTGTGACTGCTGTTGCTGTTCTTGTTGCTGTTTCTGAAGCTCTCTGAGTTTTTCCGCAATATCCCGATTGTGCTGTGCATCTGCGAATTGGGGCGCTTCTGTTAGGGCTTGGTCATAGGCTTTTATGGCCTGCTCATACTCGCCTTGCTGTACAAGGCTATTCCCCAGATTGTAGAGACCCTGTGGATCTTTTTGTTGAGAAAAATCCTGCTGAGCAGCGGCATAGTCGCCTGCGCGATAATTTGCCGCGCCGCGCCATTCAGGGTTGCGAAATGTTTCAGCGGCTTTAGAGGTTTCCCCTTTTTCTAACAACTGTTGCCCCTGTTGATCTTTGCGTTGCCAGAGATCTTTCCACTCCAATGCCTGGCTTTCATTGGGGAAGCTGATCACTAAAACAAGGGGCAAGGCGCAGGCGAGAGCGCCACGACGAAACAGTAGTGCGGCAAATGGCAGAAGGAGCAGGACTAAAAGGGGTCCTTCATCGCGCCACTGATCGAATTCCCTTTCGGTCAGCTCAGCCTGCTCCGGATTTTCATCCTGCGGGAGTAGATGTTCAATGTCTGAGTCATTCACTGTGATTTTTGCATAGCGGCCACCACTGTCGCGGGCCAGGTTACGCAACTCTCGCGGGTCAAAGTTGGAAATGACAATGGCTCCGTTGCTGTCTGTTACAAACCCCCCACTGTTGCCTCGGGGAATTGGACTTCCCTCGCCACTGCCGACCGCAAGAATACTGAGCTCAACGTCAGCATCGGCCAGGGATTTGGCGATGGCACTTACAGCGCTTGGATCAATACCGTCGGTGACAGAGAGCAGTTGCCCGCGCCCTGCAGAGCCATCTTTAAGGAGGCGAATACCAGTATTTACCGCCATCTCTATATTGCTGCCGGGTACGGGCATAATGGCTGGTGATAGCGAAGGTACTAGATTGGCAATAGTGGCGGTGTCCTCTGTCAGTGGTGTCACCACATGAGCTTCGCCGGCGTAGGCTACCAAGGCCGTCAGCCCGTCCTTTCGTTCGCGCAATATATCGAGAATTTTCAACCTTGCGCGGGTGAGGCGGTTGGGGGAGAGGTCCGTCGCCATCATGGAGGGTGATAGGTCCAGCAAGATCACCAGGGCATCTTGGTTGCTGTAGACCGGTGTTGGCAGCTTTCGCCAGGTGGGCCCGGCCATTGCGAGAATCATGGCGGCGAGCAGAGCGAAGATCAATCCGAACAGCCATGGGCGCTTGGCGCCACCGCGCATTAAGAGATGTGGTAATAGATCTGCATCAATTACCTTTTGTAGCTGAGCGTTGTTTAAGAACATTTTGCTCAGATTCCAGCAAAGTACTGCAGCCGGAATCAGCAGCCAAAGCCAATAGGGACGCAGGAAGTGAAAAGACTGGAGTAGTTCAGGTGAACTCACTGTGCCCGGCCTCCGTTCGTAGCTGAGGGTTTGTTGGTGGTCGAGTGATATCGAAAATTTATGCAGAGAGGGGTTAATGCCCAGACTGCCGCTAATAGTAGGGCAAGGCCCAGAGGCCAGACAAACAGGGATTTTAGCGGGCGGTAACTCTCCGCTTCTTGTTCCACCGGCTCTAATTCATCCAGTTCTGAATAGATTTCTGCAAGCTCTTGGGGGTTGTGTGCACGGAAATAGCGCCCACCGGTGGTATCGGCGATCGCCTGTAAGGTTTTGCTATCGAGATCTCTTGATGGGTTGATCCGCCGGCTACCATAACGGCTGCCCAGAAGGCCCGGTTGAACCATCTCTTCGGCACCCACGCCAATGGTATAGACCGTAATTCCAGCCTGCTGCGCCAGTTCTGCGGCTTTCAGTGGGGAGACTTCCCCTGCGGTATTGGCGCCATCGGTAAGCAGAATTAATACGCGCTGTTCTGCAGGACGCTGGGTGAGGCGTTTAACCGACAGACCGATAGCGTCACCAATGGCAGTACCTTGGCCGGCAAAACCGATTTGAGCCTCACGTAAAAGTGTCCCTACCGTTTCGCGATCGTAAGTCAGCGGCGCCTGTAAATAGGCGCGAGTGCCGAAGAGCACCAACCCCAGACGATCGCCCTGGCGCCGCTCGACAAAGTCGCCCACTACCTGCTTGACCGCATTGATGCGCATCGCGGGGCGGCCACCTAAAAGCATGTCTGGGGTCTCCATACTGCCGGAAATATCTACCGCAACCAGCAGGTCCCGTGCGCTACTGGCCTGGGAAATAGGCTCTCCATACCAGCGCGGGCGCGCTGCTGCGCAAATAAGCAGCAGCCAAATCAAGGTGAGCAATAGGAGATTGATCGGATTGTTTTGCTCCCCGCCACCGCGTTGGGAAAGCTCCGAGTAAAAGGGTACTTTGAGTGCGCTGCTCAAAGGTTTGGCCTGCGCTAATAGTAGTCGTGCAAGCAGTGGTAGTGGGGCAAGTAGAAATACCCAGGGCCAGGCAAACTCAAACACTGGCAGGCTCCTTGTCAACGCGGGGGGCAGGCGCTTGTTCTGAATATTGGTGTTGCTGGACCCACTGAATGGCATATTGGCAAAAAACCTGGCTACTCTCTGGTTCGGATGTGCCTCGGTAAAGTTCTTCGAGTAACACTGCATGCACCTGGTGAGGGGGTTCCAAGAGGGCGCTGTTTTGGAGGAATTTGAGCCAGGCATTACCGGTGAGGTTGCCGCAGCGCGCTCGGCTGAACGTGGTTACCGCGACGCGCTTTAATATTTCATTGATCTCTTCGGCGGCTTCTGGCTTCTGTGTATTTATCGTCTCCAATAAGGCGACAGCTTCTTTCCGGTAGCGATTGCGTTCGGCCTGTTTTTTCTTGCGGTGAAGCCAAAGGGTGAGCCCTAGCAGAAAGGCGAATATCAATAGGGCGAGCAGCCACCAGCCTGGGGCGGGTGGCCACCAGCTCACAGGAGGAGGCTCTTGGATGTCGTGGAGCTGTGCTAACAACTCCTGCGTCTCTGGTGAGGGAGGTTGTAGTTGCTGTTGTTTTCTCAGCACGGTTTTCCCCCGGTCAGAATGCGGCTGCCGACACTATGAATTGAAACGGTCAAATAAATGCTATATGGCGAAAATAAAGGGTGTTTCATATCGATCACGGCTACTGCCTTTTGTTTTTGTGCCAACCATTTTGCTGGCGAGAACCGTAAAAAGACATTAATTCCCCGACCAGGGGCTTGGTGTTGTCAAAGTCCAGCAGTGGTAGTCGATGCTTTCGACATAGCTGCTCTACATCGGCCCGAGCCTGAGCCTGTTTTTCAGCAAAGTACTCACGCAATGGGCGATTGCCAGTATTCAGGAAAGTGCGTCGGTGGCCATCGGAAATCGTTAGAGACTGACTGGGTAACTGCATCTCTAAGGGGTCCGTAATCCGGATCACTTGTAGATCAGCATGCCTTGAAAGTAAGTATAAGGATTGAGAGCACGGCTGGTTGAGGTCGTGGCAGTCACTGATCAAAAACAGTGCGCTGCCTGGGCGAGCGATACGGCGGGCCTCCTCCAGCAGTGTTTGCATGGACTGGCTACCGTGCTCTGGGATTGGGCTTTGCAATTTGGCGGCTCGGTCTACAGCGCTGTGGATCATTGCCAAAACGGCGTGGTGGCTGCGTTTTGGGCGCACGGTGTCTATGTCGTGGTCGGAGAAGAGCAGCGCGCCTATGCGGTCGCTATGTTGCAGCCCGGCCCATCCCAATGCTGCGGCGATTCCGCTTGCGGCCACAGACTTAAATGCCCGATGACTGCCGAAAAACATCGGCGAACGGAGGTCGAGCAGTATAACAATAGGCCTTTCCCGCTCTTCCTGATAAAGCTTGGTGTGGGTTTTACCCGTGCGTGCAGTGACACGCCAATCAATTGTGCGCACGTCATCGCCAGGCTGGTAATCCCGGACCTCCTCAAAATTCATTCCGCGTCCGCGATAGCGGGTGAGTAAATTACCGGCTTGATCACTGCGCACCAGACGCGGTTTAAAGAGTTGTAGCTGGCGCGCGATGTAGCGCATCTGCACCAGCGAGCTCACTTCAGGGTAGGCTCCGCGCAAATCTAAATCTGAAGGGGGTATTGCCGTTTGCATCAGATCGTCGGTACCTGTTGCAATAGGCGCTGAATCACCTGATCTGTAGTGATACCCGCCGCCTCGGCTTCAAAGCTAAGCAGCAGGCGATGACGTAAAATATCCGGTGCTACGGCCATTACATCATCGGGTGTTACGAAGTCTCGGCCCTCAAGCCAGGCATGTGCACGGGAGCAGCGATCGAGTGCAATTGTTGCTCGGGGGCTTGCACCAAAATCTAGCCATGACGCCAGCTCGCTGTCATACTTCGCCGGTTCGCGCGTAGCAATGATAAGTTGGACAGTATAGGTCTCCACGGCCTCGACCATTTGCATTTCCAGGATCTGATTACGGGCCTGGAAAATCGTCTCTTGGCTAATAGTTTCTGTAGGGCGATTTTCGCCAAGCGTGGCCTCGGATCTGGCCAGGCGCAGGATTTTTGCTTCCGCCTCGGCGCCGGGGTAGGCAAGATTTACCTGCATAAGAAATCGGTCCAATTGCGCTTCAGGTAGAGGATAGGTCCCCTCTTGCTCAATAGGGTTTTGGGTGGCCATCACTAAAAATAATTGCGGTAGCGGATAGGTTTTGCGACCTACACTAATCTGTCGTTCGGCCATGGCTTCCAGCAGCGCCGATTGTACTTTGGCGGGCGCGCGGTTTATTTCATCGGCTAGGATAAGGTTGTGAAATACCGGTCCCGGTTGAAAATGGAACTCTCCGGTTTCCGGCCGGTAAATGTCGGTGCCGGTAATATCTGCCGGCAGTAGATCTGGCGTGAATTGAACTCGATGGAAGTCTCCCTCAATAGCTTCGCCCAGTGTTTTGATCGCCTTGGTTTTGGCCAGGCCTGGGGCCCCCTCCACGAGAAGGTGGCCATCGGCAAGCAGAGCAATCAAGATGCGATTAACCAGTGTCTCCTGGCCGATGATCTGTTCTTCCAGCCAGTCGCCCAGTGCGGTGATACGATCTCTGATATTCCGTTTTGCTTCCATAGCGTCTCTTCTTCTATAAATGTGCCCGACCTGTCGATACGGGTGGCTATCTACCATCTTTTATATATAGTCGCCGCCAAAGCGGTGGGACTTGTTGATTTTAGCGGCACCAAATAAAGAGGCAACCACCGAACTTACGCCCATTGATAGGCGACATTCTTTTGAGGGGCTCTGGTGCCACTTCAAAGGTTAATGGAAAGTTTAATTTTTAGGACTCGTCCCTGCAGTATTTAGGGGATGAGATGACGATCTTTTCGGATCTACTGTCATTAGATTCGATGTGACAAAAATGAGATTGGGAGGTTCCCCGTGAATATGGCGACGGTGATTACCGATAGCCGTGAAGAGTTGGTCGCACAGGTTTGTGAACTGATTCGCGATACGTTGGCATCTGATGCCGAGCCCGTTGTGGCCTTTGCTCAGCAGTTTCTGCACCAGTACCCGCTGGAAGACCTGCAGGGCCGGCGCCTGGTGGATGTCTACGGCTGCATTTACTCCTGGTGGAACTTTATCCAGCAACGCTCTGATGGTTTGCCCAAGGTGCGGATTTTTAACCCACGCCTGGAGGATGACGGCTGGGAATGTCCGCACACGGTAATAGGGTTACTGGTGCGCGATATGCCCTTTCTGGTGGACTCGGTGCGAATGGAGGTCAATCAGAAAAATACTGTTATCCACTCGATAATAAGTACGGTGTTTCACCTTGAGCGCAGTGCCAGTGGCAAATTAAAACACCTACACCCTTCTCGAGACGCCATCCAGAATCTGAGCTTTGATCATGTCACGGCGAAGGAGAGCAAGTCTGCCAAAGGATCGAAGCTCATCAGTGAGGCGCTGATTTATATAGAGGTCAACCGGGATACATCGGCCGACTTTGCCTCGGGCCTTAGTGCGGCCTTAAAGGATGTGCTCGGGGATGTGGAGTTGGTAGTTGATGACTATGCGCCGATGCTTGAGACCTGTGGCACGATGGAAGGGCAGCTGAAGGAGGGCATCTCGGAGGACGATACCAATCTCCTCGAGGCCAGCGCCTTCCTGCAGTGGATGCGCGATGGCAACTTTACCTTCCTGGGGTACCGGGAATATGAATTCAGCCAAGTTGACGACAAGAAAATCCTCACAGAGGTTGAAAACCGCCGTCTGGGGATCTTCAAGAAGCTGGAGGAAGCTGCTGCGCCCATGAATGAAACCTCGTTCAGCGAGGGCAAGCAACGCTTTTACCAGGGGCCCAACTACCTGACTTTTGCCAAGTCGTCGGTGAAATCCCGTGTACATCGCAGCGCCTATTCAGATTACGTGATGATCAAGCGCTACAACGCAGAGGGCGAGGTGATTGGCGAGTCGGCCTTTATGGGCCTCTATACCTCACCGGTGTATACAGAGAGTCCGGCCAAGATTCCGATTATCCGGCGCAAGATGGCCTCAATTATTGAGTCCAGCGGCTTGACTGGGTATGGGCATGATGGCAAGGCGTTACGTCGTATTCTGGACACGTTCCCCCGCGATGAACTTTTTCAGAGCAGCTCTCAGGAGTTGTTTGATGTAGTGATGGGGGTGCTGAGCCTGAATGAGCGCGCCCATGTTCGCCTGTTTATGCGCAGGGATCTCTTTGGCAAGTTTGTTACCGCCACCGTGTATGTGCCGAGAGATCAGTTTAGCAGTGATGTGCGCGAAGTCATTTGCTCCCATATCTCCAAAGCGATTAAGGCCAAAGAGTCTGACTTTACGACTTATTTTTCCGAATCGATTCTCGCGCGGGTGCACTTTGTTTTCCGCGTTTCGGCTGATGAACCTGTCGATATCGATGTAGCGCTGCTGGAGGCGCAAATTGTGGACATAACCCGCTCCTGGGAAGACATTTTTCAACGATCCTTAATTGACAGCAGCGGAGAGGAGCAGGGTAACCGTCTTTTCCGAACTTTTGGCCGCGCCTTCCCGGCGGGCTATCGGGAGGACTTTGAACCGCGCATTGCCGTTCAGGATGTGGCTGCAATTCAGGACCTCAACGAAAACAATCGGGTGGCGATGAGCTTTTATCAGCCGGTTGGTGCGCCCCAGGGCAGTTTGCGCTTCAAAGTATTTAACTGGGGCAGCGGCTTGACCCTCTCCGATGTGATACCGGTTTTGGAGAATCTCGGTCTGCGGGTAATTGGAGAGTTCCCCTATACCATTCGCCCCAGTGGTAGTACCGATGTTTGGATGCATGAGTTCCACTTGGAGTTTGGTCTTCCAACGAAAATCGATGCGCAGGCATCGCGCGGGCTTTTCCAGGATGCATTTGCGGCGATTTGGAACCACACCGCGGAGAGTGATGCCTTCAATCGCCTGGTATTGGCCGCGCGCCTGAACTGGCGTGAAGTTACCATGCTGCGCGCCTATGCCCGCTATCTGAAGCAGACAAAGTCCGGTGCCAGCCAGAGTTATATTGCCGCAACCCTAGCCAGCCAGGTGGAAATTACCCGTAACCTGGTAGCGCTGTTTCGCGCATTGTTCGATCCGCGCCTGAGTAGCGGTAAGCAGGAGCAAACCCGAGTCGAGCGCTTGATCGCAAAGATTCACGATGGCCTGGATGCGGTTGAAAACCTCAACGAAGACCTGGTACTGCGTCGTTATCTTGAGTTGATCCTCGCCACCTTGCGCACCAACTTCTTCCAAACGGGAGCGGATGGACAACCTAAAGATTATATCTCCATCAAATTCAGCCCGCGGGATATTCCCGGTATCCCCGAGCCGCGTCCGGAATTTGAGATTTTTGTTTATTCCCCAAGAGTAGAAGGTGTACACCTGCGCGGCAGCAAGGTGGCCCGTGGCGGGCTGCGCTGGTCCGATCGCCTGGAAGATTTCCGCACTGAGGTATTGGGTTTGGTGAAGGCCCAGGCGGTGAAGAATGCGGTGATTGTCCCCAGCGGGGCCAAGGGCGGATTTGTTGTACGACGTCCCCCGGTGGATGGTAGTCGCGAAGCCATGATGGAAGAGGGCGTTGCCTGTTACAAAACCTTTATCCGCGGGTTGCTGGATATTACCGATAACCTAAAAGATGGTGAAATTGACCCGCCCAAGTTGGTGGTGCGTAGAGATGAGGACGACCCCTACCTAGTTGTGGCCGCGGATAAGGGGACGGCCACCTTTTCGGATATCGCCAACGGTATTGCAGGGGATTACGGTTTTTGGTTGGGTGATGCCTTCGCCTCGGGAGGAAGTCAGGGCTACGACCACAAGAAAATGGGCATTACCGCCCGCGGGGCTTGGGTATCTGTGCAGAGACACTTCCGTGAGATGGGAGTGGATGTTCAGAAAGAGGACTTCTCTGTAATCGGTATTGGCGATATGGGGGGAGACGTCTTTGGCAACGGGATGCTGCTCTCGAAGCACATCCAGTTGAAGGCCGCCTTTAACCATATGCATATTTTTATCGATCCGAGCCCCGATGCGGCGATCAGTTTTGAAGAGCGTCAGCGACTTTTTGAGCTGCCTCGCTCCAGCTGGCGGGATTACGATCGCAAGTTGATCTCCAAGGGTGGTGGTATCTTTGAGCGCCGGGTCAAAGCGATCAGTATCAGTCCGGAGATGAAGGCGGCTTTCGATATCAAGGAAGACCGGTTGACGCCCAATGATCTGATTAGTGCGCTACTGCGTGCGCCGGTAGATTTGATTTGGAATGGTGGCATTGGCACCTATGTGAAGGCCGGCACCGAATCCGACAGTGAGGTAGGAGACAAATCCAACGATCACCTGCGCGTGAATGGTTCTGAATTGCGCGCTAAAGTTTTTGGTGAGGGCGGCAACCTGGGGATGACCCAGCGTGGGCGTATTGAATTTGCCCTCAAGGGTGGTCGCTGTAATACCGACTTTATCGATAATGCCGCCGGGGTGGATTGCTCTGATCACGAGGTAAATATCAAGGTACTGCTCGATAAAGTGGTGGCTAATGGTGACCTCACCGAAAAGCAGCGCAACCAGTTGCTGCATGGTATGACAGATTCCGTGAGCGATCTGGTGTTGCATAACAACTACGACCAGACCCGCGCCTTGAGTGTGGCTGAATATCAGGTCTCCAAGCGCCTGGATGAGTATCGTCGCACCATTAACAGCCTCGAGGACGATGGCCGCTTAAATAGGGCGTTGGAATTTATTCCTGACAATGAGCAAATCTCTGAGCGGGTGCACAAAGGACAAACCCTGACTCGACCGGAGCTTTCGGTTTTAATTTCCTATGTGAAAGTAAAACTGAAGGAAGAGCTTCAGGAGGCGGAAATTACCAATAACCCCCGCGTGCGCGAGGCGGCGGAATCTGCCTTCCCTGCGGCATTGGTTGAACGCTACAAGGACCAGGTATACGAGCATCCACTGCTGCGCCAAATTGTCTCCACCCAGGTAGCCAATGAAATGGTGAACAGCATGGGGATCACCTTCTACAGCCGCATTAGCAGTGCAACAGGGGGCGATGTCAACGATGTCGCGGCTGCTTATATCAGCGCCCGCGATGTGTATCAGATGGTGGAATTTCAACAGCAATTGGCCGCATTGGATTACAAGGTGCCCGCCGAGCTGCAGACCGAGCTACTCAACTCTATGATTGGCCGGGTTCGCCGCGCCGCGCGCTGGTTCTTGCGCAATCGCCGCAGTGACTTGGAGCCCGCGCAGAATTGCGCACTGTTCCAGTCCCAGGTGCAAAGGGTGATTAAGGCGTTGCCTAAAGTACTTAGTGGGGCTCCGCTGGGCGAGTGGGAGCAGCGCTACCAGAAGCTGTTGGAGGCGGGCTTACCAGAAGATGTCGCATTGCTGTCAGCCTCTCCAACTTACTTGTACTCGGCGCTTGGGATTTCTGAGTCTGCCTATGCCAGTGATCGGCCGGTTGAAGAGGTGGCTAAAGTTTACTTCAGCCTCTCCGATGCTTTGAACCTGCACTGGTTTGGCAACCTGATCGTGGATCTACCGGTGGATAGCTTCTGGCAGGCTCAGGCCCGCGAGACCAGCATGGATGACCTGGATAGCCAGCTCGCCACTCTGGCGGTAAATATCCTGCGCCTCTCTAGTGCGGAGAATTTGGACGTAGATAGTGCAATGTCGCGCTGGAGCGCTATTATGGCGCCGGCTATTCAGCGTTGGCATAACATGATTGCTGAGCTGAAGGCGGCCGCTGTGAGTGATTTTGCGATGTTTACTGTTGCGTTGCGTGAGTTGATGTATCTTGCCCACGCCACAGCAGACCGCGAGTCCCTGGCAGAATAGGCCGTTAATGTGCCGGGAAGCGACCGGCGCGAGCCCGTGAAATATACGCAGATTTGCGAATCCGCGTCACTACTTCACGGGCCACATTGAACCACGATATCCGCACGTTTGTACCGGGCGAGCGGATTCTGCTCCCACGTAAGGAAAGGTATGTATTCAACTCTGCGTAAAGCCCTATTTGCGCTCGATCCCGAGCGAGCTCACCACCTCTCTTTGGACGCAATTGGTGCCGCCGAACGCCTCGGCCTGATGTCTTTTTTCAAAAAATCCGTCACGCATGACCCGGTAGAATTGATGGGGCTGACCCTGCCGAACCCGGTTGGTTTGGCAGCGGGGCTCGATAAGAATGCCCAGGCGTTTAACGGTTTGGGTACCCTGGGCTTTGGCTTTGTGGAGGTGGGTACCGTGACCCCTCGCCCACAGCCGGGAAATCCGTTGCCGCGCCTATTTCGTGTGGAGGAAGCTGAGGCCATTATCAACCGTATGGGATTCAATAACCTGGGGGTTGATTACTTGGTTCAAAGGGTGAAGCATCGCCGCTATAAGGGGGTCTTGGGTATCAATGTTGGCAAAAATTTTGATACGCCCGTAGAGCGCGCGGCTGACGATTACTGTTTGTGCATGGAAAAAGTCTATCCCTATGCCGATTACATTACTGCCAATGTCTCATCGCCGAACACCAAGGGGCTGCGGGACCTGCAGTTCGGTGAGAGCCTGAACAGGCTCCTTTGTCGTATCAAGGACAAGCAGGCAGAGCTTGCGCAAAAGAACGATCGTTACGTGCCGGTTGCGGTGAAAATTGCTCCAGATATAGCGGGAGAGGCTATTGAGCAAATTGCCGAAGCGCTCTGTGAGTACAGTATAGATGGCGTTATCGCCACAAATACGACGATCGACAAGTCCTCTGTGGCCAATTTGCCCCATGGTCGTGAAGAGGGTGGGCTCAGTGGCAAGCCGCTTCAGCAGCGCTCTACAGAGGTTATCGCACAATTATCAAAGGTTCTTGGCAAGCAGGTCCCCATTATTGGCGTGGGCGGTATCTTTGAGGGCGATAGCGCCGCTGAAAAGATTCGCGCCGGAGCAACGGCTGTTCAGGTTTATACCGGGTTTATTTACCGCGGGCCCCAACTGATTCGTGAAGCTGTGGAAGCAATTGCGTTGGAGCGCCGACGTAGCTCGAGTAAATAAAGAGGTAAAGTTGCCTGGTAGATTCCTCGGGCTTTGCGCGCCGTTAAGGCGCGCTTTGATCGTGGTGGCCTTAAAAAGATGCAGGTTTTACGGCATCACCCCTTTTGACTAAATGGTACTCCAGCCGTCTGGGTACTGAATATCGGTAGAAATGGCGCCATAAATTTCCAGTTTTTGCGCCTTGGTGGTCCTGTCAAAGCCATTCCAGTAGTCTTCCCGCCCTTCACGCCAGCCGTTTACCCACTCCTGGTGAGGGTCACTTTCCACAAAGGGGCAGCTATCAATAGACTTATTGTTCAAGGCTGCAAGATATCCTTTGTAAAAGGCCCTATCGGCGTGATTGCGTTTTTGGCGTTTCATCTATACGGCACCTCCGCTTGTAGATTTACGGACTGCTGCGCGGCCCGTTGGATGCTTTATTACGATTTTGTTGCATCGACAACTAAAGCGTAGCGAATCTTTTCCGCGGGCAGCTGCTTGACTCCCTTCGCATCCTCACATTGCAAGAATATGGTGGGTTGAAGGGAATCGGAAAAAGCTGGGCCGGGCAATGTTTGGGACCTCTCGCCAGTTCTTATTAGGTGGCCTTGTGGGGCATCGCTACTGGATGCCAAGAGAGCAATGGAGATGACTATTGAGACAGCCCCGAAGCTGTCTGTCATAGGCTCAGCCGCTACAAAATGGGATAATCGCGCCAAATAAGGTTGGTCAGAGGAAGTGGATACTGCATACCGGCACCTTTGACCGATCACCTACTATTTTAAATGGCGCCAATAGGCGCTAAATTCACCCCGCCGAATGGGGTTCATCGAGTAAAAGTTTTGACCGACTCACATATAGAAGAATTTACGTTCACCGCGACTTGCCCTAAGGGACTGGAGAACCTGCTCGCAGGAGAGCTGAAGTCACTGGGCGCCAATATTCTGCGGGAGCAACCCGCGGCGATCTCTTTTTCTGGTTCACTGAAAGTCGCGTATCGCTGCTGCCTCTGGAGCCGCTTGGCCAACCGAATCCTCCTACAACTCGACCAGGTGCGTATCGACGGTGCGGAAGATCTCTATCGAGCCGTTTCCGAACAGCCCTGGGAGGCGCATATCGGGCCCTCGGGAAAGCTGTGGTTGCAGTTTTCAGGAACGAACCGAGAAATACGTAATAGTCAGTTCGGTGCGCAAAAGACAAAAGATGCCATCGTAGACCGTTTGCGCCAGCAGACTGGGGAGAGACCCAGTATAGAAAAGCACAATCCTGACCTGACTGTCGCTCTGCGACTTCATCGGGACCGCTTGGATATCGCCATAGACCTCAGCGGTGAAAGTTTACATAAACGAGGATATAGAACCCATGTCGGTGTAGCACCGCTAAAAGAGAACTTGGCGGCAGCGCTCCTAATGCGCTCCCGTTGGCCGCAGATTGCGGCGGAAGGCGGTGCCCTCCTGGACCCCATGTGTGGTTCGGGCACCATTTTGATCGAGGCGGCCATGATGGCGGCAGATATCGCACCGGGCCTATTCCGTGAGAGCTTTGGCTTTGAGCGCTGGCTCAATCACCAGAACGATATTTGGAATGAGCTTCGCGAAGAGGCCCTGCAGCGTCGTACTGCGGGTTTAGCATTGTCGCTTCCCGAAATTCGCGGTTACGATGCCGATGCCAAGGTGCTGTTTGCTGCCGAGGCCAATATTGCCAGAGCGGGACTGGAGCGCCAGGTTCGGGTCAGCTGCAGGCCTGTTAATGCCTTCAAGGTGCCAAGTCATCGGGAGGTTAAGGTTGGCTTGGTGCTGAGCAACCCGCCTTACGGTGAACGCCTCGGGGAGCAGGAAGCGTTGCGTGAAACATATGCGGAACTTGGGCGCCAGCTGAAGGCGGAGTTCCCCGGCTGGCAGGTGGGTATTTTTACCGGCAACCCCGAGCTGGGTTACTCCACCGGGTTGCGCTCCCATAAGCACTACCAGCTGTACAACGGTACCATTCCCAGTCAGCTACTGCTATTTGAGGTGCGTGAACACAGTGAGCGAGGCGACGACTCTGAGAGGGAGCGAAAGCTCTCTCCCGAGGTGGAAATGGTGGCCAACCGCTTGCGTAAAAACCTGCGCACTACAGGAAAGTGGGCCGCTAGAAACGGTATTGACTGTTACCGTCTCTACGATGCCGACCTGCCTGAGTACGCCGCTGCGGTAGATTTATACAAGACCCAGGAGGGGGTTTTATACGCTCACCTGCAGGAGTATCGCCCACCGGCCAGTATTGATGAGGGCAAAGCGCGCAACCGTTTGAGGGATCTGCTTCGCGCGGTGCAATCAGTATTGGATCTGCCGAGAAGCAGGGTCAGTATTAAAGAGCGCCGTCGTCACAGCCACAAAAGTGGCCCAAAAGGGGCTGGCCAGTACCAAAAACAGGCTGAGGCAGGATCGACCTTGCAGGTGCGAGAGTTTGGTGCAGAGCTGGAGGTGGATTTGTGGAGTTATCTCGATAGCGGCCTGTTCCTCGACCATCGTCCCGTAAGGAAATACCTACGTGAACTGGCCTCCGGGAAAAAGTTTCTCAATTTGTTTTGTTATACCGCAAGCGCCACGGTCCAGGCGGCTTTGGGAGGCTGTGCGCAGAGTATCAGTGTGGATATGTCCCGGACATATCAATCCTGGGCTGCGCGAAATTTCCGTGCGAATGATATGAACCCCTATCAGCACCAGCTTGTGGAGGCGGATTGCTTGCAGTGGCTGGAGTCGGCTCAGCAAAACCGCAAGGGACATTACGACTTGATTTTCCTTGATCCCCCGAGCTTTTCGAATTCGGCCAAAATGCGTGGGGTGCTGGATATTCAGCGCGACCACAATAGTTTGATTTCTCAGTGCATGTCTCTACTCGCACCGCGAGGGACCCTTATTTTTTCCAATAACCTGCGTAGCTTCAAAATGGATCAGTCCGTTGCCGAAGCATTTTCCGTACAGCAGTTGCCATTATTGGATAAAGATTTTCAGCGCAACCCCAAAATTCATAATGTTTGGGAAATTCGGGCGAAGGGGTAAGGACAGGCTGAGAGCGGATCACTAAAAATCCACAGGGCTAATGTGGTGCAGGGGTGTGTTGTCGCCGGCCAGTGGCCGGCGTCACTTTTTCTCCGGAAAATGTCTGCCGAGTGATATATCTATATCAGTATTTTATGGACATTGGGTGTGAGTAATAGTGTATGGATGCCTGTACATTCGGCTAGGCTTTTGGTGGTATCACTTGTACCGCTCTGCTAAAAGCTAGTGGGCTAACTATCGGGTACGCTGGAGGGCTTTAAGTGTGGATGGTTTTTTGTATTTTGCTTTGCATTAGCTATAAAACAGCTGATGTCTTTTGCTGGGTAAGTGCTCTGTGAAAGCTAATAACGAACGCAATTAAAACGGTAGCTTTTCCACCATGGCCCCGCTTTTATTAAAGCCGTATGTGGCAGCAGGGAATTGATAAGAGTCCGGAGTCTAATTATTTGGCTGTCAATTCAGCTCCATTATCACACGTATTCCAATATCCTTCGCACGACTGTTTTCATCCAGGCCTTTACGGTAATCTGCCCCGATCCGATTAGAAGGCTCTCGCATGGAGCCACCGCGAACACTCCGTAATTGACAGTTTTTAATGGATACTGGGGAAGCGGTAGTGCGGCTTTTATCGTAGCCGGGTTGGTAGCAATCTTGTACCCACTCAGCAACATTGCCCGCGGTGTCATAAAGACCGAAAGGGTTGGCTTGGTAGTGCCCGACGGGCCCGCTTTTTGTCGTAAACAGGCTATTAAACTCGCTGTCGCAGCCTCGTCTACAGTTGGCCTTGCCCCGTGCATCGGCACGGTTCCACCAAAATGGATGGTCTATACCTGCGCGAGCGGCGTACTCCCATTCGGCCTCGCTGGGCAGGCGATATTTTTTTCCGGTCTCGTTTGAAAGCCACTCAACATACTTCTGTGCCTCCTGCCAAGTTATATTGATTACCGGTCGCTCCCCGCGGCCCCAGCCTGCATCACTTGGCTGGCTGGTACCTGTAGCCAGGGCGAAGCGGTCATATTCCGCGAACGTAATTTCATGGATTGAAATGGCAAATGGTTTTGAAATATTCACCCTGTGCGCTGGGCGACTATTTTTAAACTTCTCGCTGCCCATGGAAAACCCCCCGGAGTTAATCACAATCATTTGTGGCCCAAAGCCGCCTGAGTTGAGTTTTGAGCGAATTGTTTTACCGGCAATATAAGACTTCTGTAGCTTTGCAGTAAGTTTCAAGTCTCGATCACCAACTTGGACCCAGCGGCGATAAGGGATAAAGCCAGCTGCGCTGACTTCCACGTCGTATAGCCCGGGTTTAAGTCGGATACCGGGTTGGTAGCGTGGGGTAATATTCATAATGCGAACTCGGGCCGCTTCCGGTTCGGTCTTTACGGTGAGTCCATAAGATGGTGTGGGGCTGGCCTCATTTTCAGACTTTTCGAAGACTGTTGCGGAGGCGTTTTCCTGTGAGATTACGCTTTCTCTTGGGGCGATGGCTGAAGGCTGCGTATCAGGAGCTTTGCTGACTTGGGGCGGATTGAGAGAGCGGCTTTGCGCGCGGGCGCGAGTTGCCTCAACAGAGTGAATCCCATTATTGGCCAAATCGTGCCTGGCTGGCTTCAATGCGGCTGGGGCTTCCTCTTCGTTCACTTGCTGTATGTCAGGGCTGTTTGCCCCCGCTTTGGTATCCCCAGTAAGGCGACTGACGTTATCCAACATTGGAATTTCACTGTGCTGGGGTTCCCGGGGGCTGAACAGGGAAAAAGAAGCCCAGCCCAGTAGTAAAGCGGCTGTGATCGTACTAAGTGTCCATGGGCGTTTGTGCTTCATGGGCTCATTGACCAGTTGACGTAATCGTACAACGGTGTCCTGTTCTTTGCGCGCATGCCTAGTCTCTTCGGGGTCTCCCTGCTTCACCTGCCAGATTTTGCTGAACCGGTCTCGTAGATCGCTGAATAGAGTCAGGAAAAGTGCGCGCGCCAGACTGGATACTCCGACAGAAACATTATTGAGCTGGCTGATTTGCTGGCTGGGTTTACCGGCCAGAGCCGCAACCAGTTGATCGGTCGCATCGGCAACTTCTAAACCCCTTTGAAAGCGTTTGACCGGGTCCTTCGCCAGGGCGCGATCTATGATCGACTGATATAGCGCATAGCGGGCGGGCAGCTTAGGGATGGGGTCGGTCAAGTGCTTGATGGCGATAGCCACCGCTTCCTCGGCCAGGTAGGGCACGGCACCGCTGAGCATTTCATAAAAAACTACGCCGAGGCTGTACAGATCGGCGCGACCATCAATGGTATTGCCTCTGGCCTGTTCGGGGCTCATATAGTGGGGCGTTCCCACCACCATGCCGCTATTGGTCATTCGGGTCGTGTGTGCCACTGCGCGGGCCACACCAAAATCACTTAATACCGCAGAGCCGTCCTCGCGAAACAGGATATTTTCCGGTTTCAAGTCTCTGTGCACATACCCTTTGCTGTGGGAATGGTCCAGAGCCATGGCGATTTGTCGTACAACATTCAGCGCTTCGAGGGGCTCCATCGGGCCTCGGGCAAGCCTTTCGGCAACAGAGCCCCCGGACATATAGTCCATAGCGATATAATTGAGGCTGCGATAACGCCCGATATCGTGGATGCCGACAATATTGGGGTGGGAGAGCTGCCCGACGATATTAGCTTCTCGCTGGAATCGCTCGCTGAAAATGGGGTCCGCGTTGAGCACCGGCGACATAACTTTTAAGGCTACTTGGCGACCCACGCTGCGTTGGATGGCTAAGTATACCGTGGACATGCCACCCTGATTAATTTTGCGGACTATGCGATAGCCGGGTATTTGTAGCGATGAATTGCCACTGTTGACGACTTCCATAGTGTTTTGTCGCTCGATCAAAGCAGCTGAGATATTCCACCGGCCAGTGCGGCAATTACTCCGCAGGCAATAACTAAAGTCAGGAGCAGGCGCCAGCCTCTGTTATTGGGCGTTTTGAATAGTGTATTTTTTTTGTGAGGCTCTTGCGAAAGGTTTGCGGAGGAGGGAATAGCTTGGGCCTCAGACGGAGCGTCGATAACTTGTACGGTGATATTATCTTTGCCGCCAGCATCAAGGGCGGCGTGAACAAGAAGTGCTACGATACGTTCGTTGTCGGTATTCTCGGTAATGATTCGGGCTATTTTTTCACTGGGGACTTCTGAACTAAGACCATCGCTGCAAAGTAGCAACTTTTGTTCGGCGCTCCAACGGTAAGATACTCGATCAACTTCCAGTTTGGGGTTGGTGCTGCCGCCAATACATCGGGTGATCACGTGGCGGTTGGGGTGTGCAGCGGCCTCTTCAGGGTTAATCGCACCGGAATCCATCAGCATCTGGACGTAGGAGTGATCACTGGTTAGCTGGCTCAACTCCCCGCCTTTGTCGCCCTGTGTCCAGAGGTAAGCTCGGCTATCTCCAACCCAATAGATGTGATAGTAATCCCCCTCCTCGGCGAGAACCACCGCGGTAGAGCCCATATTGGCTGTACTGTGTTCGTCTCCCAGGAGTAAGGCGTGGGCTTTTTGCAGGGCCCGCTCATAGTGGCGATCGGTGGCAGCAGATTTTTGAATTTCTTCGACTACTGTCTGGCTGGCTATCTCACCGGCGTGGTGGCCACCCAGGCCATCAGCGACAATCCAAATCCCCTTATCTTCATCACCCCAGTAGGCATCTTCGTTCTGCTCACGTCGATAGCCAGGATGGGTGGCGCCAGCGCTACGCGTAGCACTCGGAGGGCGCTGAACTACTTCGCTGTGCCGCGATACTTCGCGTACTTTGGCTTCACTCACTGGCGTGCAACTACCTGTAATGGTTTCTCATTATAATTGACGGCGACCGCCGCTATGGCAAAGCCTGTCTTTTCCTTATGGCGCTGCAAGTGTACTTTATCCATCGATGCCTGTAACAGCAGAAATGCTCATCCTTGCCTGGTTAGCATATTAGACTTTTAAGCCATTGTAAGCTGCAAACCGAATCACACGCTGATGATATGCCCCGTGTTAAACTTGGCCCTGTCATTAGTCAGCAAATTTTTACAGTTTTTACCATTAATTGGAGCTTGCCCTCACATTTAGGGTATCCCTTTTTCAATCTCCTTGGGGCTGAGGAGCGAGATCAATGTTCAAACTTTGTGATGTAAATAATTCCGGCCAGAGTGTTTGGCTGGTGCCGCCCGGTGTAACCGTGGGGCGCGACCAAAGCTGTGATCTGTGTATACCAGATGACTCGATAGCGAAGCGGCATTTAAAGATCGCGATTAAAGGGGATCAGCTGACCTTGGCGAATGTCTCAGGTAGCGCTAAGGTTTTGGTTAATGGCCAGCCAGTAGCGTCAATTTGCCAATTAAAACTGAATGATCGAGTGGCAATTGGTACCCGAACGCTACAAATTGTTGATCCCAAGGTAACTAAACTTGCCGTAGGAAAAGCTAAAAATAATGCCTGGGCACTGAGGGCCAACCATAAAGTGATAGCCGGTAAAGTATTCCCGGTAAAAGGGGGGGCGGTGGTTGGACGCTCCGATGAGTGCGATATCACTTTTTCTCTATCGCATCTTTCGCGTCGTCATGCGCGGCTTGAAGTGCGCGAAGGTCTTCTATTTGCGGTCGATCTTGGTTCGGCTAATGGCACTTTCGTCAATGGTCGCCGGATTACAGAAAGTCGTGTACGTCGAGGAGATGAGTTGCGTTTTGACTCTTTGAGTTTTTCGGTAGTGGGGCCTGCAGATGACCTTGATCGAACAGCAGTACGCCCGGCGATTTCATCTCAATTGATGAAGTCCTCAGGGTTTGTCGCTGGTGAAATGTCTGGTGAAGATGTAACCCAAAGGTCTTCGTTCTCAGAGCCGCAGGAGGTCGGACAAAATAGGGAAGGCGACCGGGTGGCGGGGGGGGCAAAGTCCCGGATGTCGTTGAGGGCGATTGGGCTGGCTCTTTTATTGGTTGTGGGCGTTGCCGGTTATTTATGGGTAAATACTCAGGGAGTGTTCGCATGACTCAGCCCCGCGAGCTTATTCTCTACACTACTCTTGGGTGTAGTTTGTGCGAAAAGGCCAAGTTGGAGATATGGCCTTTACTGACTCAGTTTGGGTTGCAGCTACGGGAGGTGGATATTGCCGATAACGAAGCTTTGTTTGAGCGTTTTAGCCTATCAATTCCCGTCGTGGGGCTTGGCGACCCGACAGAAGTTTGTACCTGGCCCTTTAAAAAAGAGCAACTCGAAGAATGGTTGAGCAAGCGGTTGATCTAGGAAGCTCCGCAGCTTTCGAAATTTCTAAGGGTATTTCTCAGAGGTCTTCTTCCGCGTTGTGATTCATAGGAAAGTGTATAGATCCTGCGTGCCCTGATCAGCTTGATCACCAACTCCATTTAGGGAGCGCGAGTTGCTGTGAAAATTGGGTTATCACAGAGTGTGTCAGATGCTTCCTAGAGCTTACTGCTCGCCTCATTAGCCCGCAGCAGTTGTAATTTTGTCCCACTTCGATAAGCATAAATTACGGTGTAAGCGAGCACGTTCTGTACATACGTTCGCGTTTCGCTGTAGGGAATGGTCTCGATCCAGACGTCGTGGGGAAGGCGCTGGCGGGTCTCCTTCAGCCATTTAGCGACCCGTGTCGGCCCGGCGTTGTAAGCGGCTGCTGCAAGGAAACGGTTGTTATCGAAGCGATGTAACAGGGTGCTCAGGTAAAAGCTGCCCAAAGCGATATTGGTTTTGGGGCTGAGCAAATCCCAGCTGCGGCGGTAACGAACGCCTGAGCGACGTGCCGTTGCGCGGGCGGTGGAGGGGAGTAGTTGCATTAGCCCCAGTGCTCCGGAACTGGATTTTGCATCGTGGCTAAAGTGACTTTCTTGTCGGGCGACAGCGTAAATCATATAGGGTTCCAGTGGTGCACTTTGCCGGCCGACCTGCGCACTCACACTTTGAACGATATCTGCAAAGGCGAGGGGAAAGCGCAGTTCCAGGTCATCCAGATAATCTGCAGCGAGCACAGACTGGATGGACTTGTGATACCAGCCCCAGGCACTGGCCACTTTCCCCGCCGCAAGTAATTCCCCGTGATCCATTCCCCTGGTTGCGTAGTTCCACTCCCTACGCGCATGAAATAGCTCTCCAATGGCTTGCAGTTCGCGAGCTCTTTGCAAGCCGGCACGCTGTGCAATTTTCTGTACCTCCACCGGTGTGATTGGTGCAGGACGATGTACGAAACTGTAGTTTTGCCCAAGGGCATCGGCGGCAAGGAAGCCGTAATAGCTGCGTTCGCGAGCGGCTTTCCCGTAGAGCATGGATGCCGCTCCAGACTGGGAGTTGCCGTAGAGTTCTACCAGTGAGCGGGCTTTCCAGTAGAGCCAGCGGTCGCGCTGCTGCCGCTTTGGAGGGAGTCGGTCAATCCAGTAGGCGACTTGCTCCCAGTCGAGCTTGCGCAGGGATTGTCGTGCCAACCACTCAATTGAGCGCTCATCGCGGATAGCCTGATTGTTGGTCAGGTTGAGCAGTCCGTGGATATCATCCTGACGAGCGAACTGCCGTGCAAGATGGCGCAACATTTCAGCTTGTTCGCTATCGCTAAACAGGATACTTGCACTGTAGCGCCGCCACGCCTCCTCGGCGATGGAGGCCTCTTTTTGGGCCAAACGATGCAAACCATGCAGAATAAGGTCTCGGTTTTGCTCGGGAGCCTGTAGGAATCGGGAGTAGTTGAGAAGAAGCTTTGGGGATTTATGTACTTCCCGCAGGAGTGTGGCTTTGCGCTTAAAGGGGGGCTCCATTTTTCTGGCAATATAGGTGGCCAGTTCAGGATTGTCTTCCTTGAGGGCGAGCAGGTGACGCGCCCAGCTTTTCTCTTGCGTGAGGCCGCCACTGCGCATCCAGCGTGCGAAGACAGGATCGCATTCCTCAGCTTGGGAGCGGCCAACCAACCAGAGTTCGTTGATGAGCTGATTGGCTTTTTCTTTATCTCCATGTCGAGATAGGGCATCGGCATGGTAACAGCGCAAAGCCGCGCGACGGTGTTTCTCGGGCTGATAATATTTCAGGTAGGTCTTAAACCGACCCTGTCGGCCAAGCTCTTTGAGTAACCGAATGCGCATCCAGTCACCCAGGGCCGTATTTTGATTGTGGGAAAGAAATCGGTCGACTTCTACCAAGGGTAATTGGCGCAAATATCTACCAATCGCCCAATAGTCGATGTAGGGGGCCAGGGGGTAATCCGATAATAAGGCTTTCAATTGTTTTAGCTGTTTCTTGTCGTCACGCTGGATGGCGAGCCGGGCTTTTTGCAGTAGCTGACGCTGGCTAGTGGTATCAGTGGCCTGTATTTCCTCTTGTCGTTCTGGCTCCGGCGTTGTTGCCTGGGAGTTGAGACTGATCCAGGCGAGCAGGGAGGCGAGTAGTAGGGGGAGCGCCTTGATGCTAACTGGCATGTCAGATATCCCAATGTTGAGCCTGGTCGCGTAAGTTTACGAGACGGCTTGGCAAAAATGCGTAAAATAGCGAACTTTTCACAGGACCCGTAGCATCATTTTTCGTTTCATTCATTTATCGAGCGAGAATGTTAACCGGGTTTGTTAATTGTAGTGCCTAATTATGTTGCTTCTATTGGATGGGGTCAGTCTTCGCTACGGAGCCCAAATACTCGCTGACAATGTCAGCGCAAAAATTGAACGGGGCGACCGTATTTGCCTTGTAGGGCGCAATGGGGAGGGGAAATCCAGCCTGTTGCGGTTAATTGCGGGTCGAGTGGACCCAGATGCTGGAGAGGTTGTGCGTGCCAGCGGGTTGGTTATGGCGACTCTTGAGCAGGAGTTGCCAGCGGACTGCCCCGACTCCGTTTACCAATATGTCGCCGAGGGTCTGGGGCCTATAGGTCAGGTGTTGGCCGGCTACCGGGACACGCCCTCGGCTGAACTGCAGGCCAAGATTGAGGCGGGACACGGCTGGGATCTCCTGCCCAGGGTTGACAGTGTGCTCGACCGCTTGGGTCTGGACCCGGAGGAGTCTGTGGCGGATCTCTCTGGTGGCTGGCAACGCCGCGCAGCCCTTGCCCGAGCGCTGGTGACGGAACCTGATCTCCTCATCCTCGACGAGCCAACCAACCACCTGGATATTGCCGCGGTGGAATGGCTCGAGGGTTTCTTGGATACCTATAGAGGTGCGCTGTTATTCGTAAGTCATGACCGGGCTTTGGCGCAGCGTCTGTCTCGCACGGTGTGGGATTTGGATCGCGGGTATTTGCGCGTATTCCGCTGCCAATTTGAGCGATACCAGGAGGAAAAGGAAAAACTGCTGGAGGAGGAGGCTCGGAATGAAGCGCTGTTCGACAAGAAGCTGGCGCAGGAAGAGACCTGGATTCGCCAGGGAATCAAGGCTCGGCGCACCCGCAATGAAGGGCGTGTGCGCGCTTTACAGGGGCTCAGACGCCAGCGAGAGGCGCGTAGAACTCAGCAGGGCATCGCTCGGATGTCCCTCGATAGTGGAGAGGTCTCCGGTAAACTGGTGGCAGAGCTCAGCAACGTCTCTTTTGCCTACCCCAATGAGGCGCCGCTGATCCGAGACCTCTCATTTACTTTAATGCGCGGTGACAAGGTTGGCCTGATAGGTCCCAACGGCGTTGGTAAGAGTACTCTGATTCGGGTTTTACTCGGGGACCTTGAACCGCAATCTGGGCAGGTACGCTTGGGTACCAAGCAGCAGGTCGCCTACTTTGATCAGCGTAGAGACCAGCTGAATCCTGAACTCACCGTGCTTGATAATGTGGGGCAGGGGCGTGATTCAGTTACGGTTGGTGGAAAAAGTCGACACATTATGTCCTACCTGTCGGACTTCCTATTTACCGGATTAAAGGCCCGTACCAAGGTTGGGGCACTGAGCGGGGGAGAGCGTAACCGTGCTCTTTTGGCCAAGCTATTCAGTCAGCCGGCCAATATCTTGGTGCTCGATGAGCCCACCAACGATCTGGATGTGGAAACCCTGGAACTGCTTGAAAAGCTCTTGTTGGACTTCAGCGGTACCGTTTTGCTGGTGAGCCATGATCGGGCCTTTCTCGACAATGTGGTGGATTCGTGTCTGGCCTTTGAGGGGCAGGGCTGCATCCGCGAATATGTTGGTGGATACGCCGACTTTATTCGTCAGGGAGGCAGTTTCGAGCAGGAGTCTAAAGAGGAAAAACTCTCTGAGAGCAAGGGAAAACCCAAGCCTGCTGAAGCGGAGAGCCCCCAGGTTAAGAAAAAGAAACTCAGCTACAAATTACAGCGGGAGCTGGATGGTTTACCGGCTCTGATTGAACAGCTTGAAGGGGAAGTTAACGCTATAGAGACTGAAATGGCGGATCCAGCGTTCTACCAGCAGGAGCAAGCCAGGATGCAGGAGCGATTGAATCTCCTCGCAGACAAGCAGTCACAGCTGGAAGTGGCCTTCGATCGCTGGTCTGAACTCGAGGGGGGCGATGAGTAGGGTCAGGGCAGTTCAGGGGAGTGGTGCTTGCCACCACTCCCTATGACAGGGGAGGTAATCGTTACTCTTCGTCTACATACACCCTGACGGCTAAAACATCGCACTTGGCGCCATGTAAGACGCCATTGGAGGTTGAGCCGAGCAATAGCGCCAAACCGTGACGCCCATGGCTACCGATAATAATAAGATCGACGTCCAGCTCTTTGGCTAAGCGGTGTATCTCAGTGGATGGCTGGCCCAGAATGACGTGTTGCCGTTCAGTGGGAATATTTAAAGAAAGTGCGGCTTTTTGCAGTTGTTCCTTGGCCTGGTTTTGTAGCTGATCCTGTACCTCTGACAAGTCCATGGGGATATCGCCGCCATAGGCAAATGTCAGGGGCTCAATAGCATGCATTAAACTCAGCTCGGCATTGAATGCCCCGGCCAGGGCCGCCGCCTTTTCCAGTACCTGTGAGGACTCTTCCGAGAGGTCCAGCCCCACCAAAATTCGTTGATATTTCGTCATGATCCATTAACTCCTGCCTTTTCTTTTTGCCCGGAGGGGCTTCTTTCGACAGCCATTTTCAGTCTACCGTAAAAAAAACTGTTTGACATGGATCATATAAGACGACGCAGAATAGGCCGCTTTTTGAAACCCTTTAAGGAATCTTTATGTCCGAGTGGCTTCCGGTAATCATTATTGGCTTTGCTATTACCCTGGTGCTTGGGCCGGTAATGTGGCTTAAGCCCAGCCAGCGCGACAGCCGCCTGGCAGATTTGCGCGGCCGCGCAGCTAGGCAGGGCATTACCGTACAGATCCAGACGTTACCAGCGGCACTAGGGGAGGGAACAGCAGCGGTGTATTACTACCGATGGGGTGAAAGAAAGCGCTTGCAGATTGGCTGGGTATTACAGCGCCAGCGTATTCTGCACGAATTAAATTTTTCCGGTAGTTGGGATTGGGGCAGCAGGGTCAAGGCACCTCAGGCAGCATGGCCGTATCTACATCAGTTGTTGAATAGTCTCCCGGCGGATTGTTGCGCAATTATCGCAACCGATGTCGGATTGGGAGTGCAGTGGCGTGAGAATGGCGGGGTAAAGGCTTTTTCTCAGTTGTCGGACAGTTTGGCGGAGTACGCCCCTCTTATAGAGAGTGCTGTCCGCAAAGTTAGCCCGATCAAACTCCCTGAGGACTAAGGCGTTAGCCGTATCACCAGGCGTCTGAAAAAGGGGAAAATGTCACAATTTTGCCCCTGTTGGAGGGTAAAAATTGGCGAATAGACACCAAAAATTGTCAGCTTTGCTTGACCGCGCACTAAGTGAGGCTTATATATTCGCGCAGCGCAGGCCCGATTGAAGGGACTGAAATGCTTTTAAAAGCAGTAAATTTTTCATTTGAAATCAAAGGCTTATGGGTAAATCACTGGTCATCGTCGAATCACCGGCCAAAGCGAAAACCATCAATAAATATCTCGGCAAGGACTTCGTTGTTAAGTCCAGCGTCGGTCATATTCGCGATTTGCCTACCGGTGGGGGCAATAAGCAGCCTGTCGACGCAAAAGAGCGGGCAAGGCGTGCGGCTGAAACACGTAAACTCGCCCCCGAGGCGAAAGAGGCCTATAAGCGCAAGAAAAATCGTGAGCAGCTGATCAAGCGTATGGGTATTGATCCCGATCATGGCTGGCAGGCTCACTATGAAATTTTGCCGGGCAAAGAAAAGGTAGTCAGTGAGCTGCAAAAGCTTGCCGAGAATGCCGATCATATTTATCTGGCAACAGATTTGGACCGCGAGGGAGAGGCAATCGCCTGGCACTTGCGCGAAGCAATCGGTGGTAACGATGAGCGCTATCGTCGTGTAGTTTTTAATGAGATAACCAAATCTGCGATCCAGGAGGCCTTCAAAGACCCTGGGCGCCTGAATATTAACCGGGTACATGCGCAACAAGCTCGCCGTTTTCTCGATCGCATTGTGGGTTACATGGTATCCCCGCTCTTGTGGGAAAAGGTGGCCCGCGGCCTTTCTGCGGGTCGGGTTCAATCGGTGGCGGTGCGGCTCGTAGTCGAGCGCGAGCGTGAAATCCGCGCGTTCATCCCGGAAGAGTACTGGACGCTTTTTGCTGATACCGAGACCAGCAAAGCCAACAAGCTGCGTCTTGAAGTGAAAAAGCAGGCTGGGGAGGCTTTTCGCCCAACCAATGAAGCGGATGCGAGCCGTGCGGTTAAAGCACTGCAGGGCGGCCAGTTTGTCGTCAGCAGCCGGGACGACAAACCGACCAACTCCAAACCGGGGGCTCCGTTTATCACTTCGACACTGCAGCAGGCGGCAAGTAACCGTTTGGGCTTTAGTGTTAAGAAAACCATGACCCTGGCGCAGCGTTTGTATGAGGCTGGTCACATTACCTACATGCGTACCGATTCTACCAACCTGAGCAAAGAGGCCGTTGAGTCTGCACGCGACTATATTGGTGAGAATTTTGGGGGTAAATATCTTCCGGAAACAGCGAACAGCTACAGCAGCAAGGAGGGCGCGCAAGAGGCTCACGAAGCAATTCGCCCTTCCGATGTGCGTATTGCCCCAAATATGCTTTCCGGTGTCGAGCGCGATGCGGAGCGCCTTTACAATTTAATCTGGCAGCAGTTTGTCGCCTGTCAAATGACTCCAGCACAGTTCACTTCGACCTCCATTGTGGTGAGTGCCGGTGAATTTGAATTACGTGCTCGTGGCCGAGTGATTCGCTTCGATGGTTTTCTTAAGGTTGCGCCCGCTTCCGGTAAGAAAGATGAAGATTTGTTGCTGCCTGACGTGAAGGTTGGGGAAAAGCTCTCTCTGCAACAACTGGATTCGAAGCAACACTTTACCAAGCCGCCAGCACGCTTTAGTGAAGCCGCCCTGGTGAAGGAACTCGAGAAGCGTGGTATCGGCCGTCCGTCCACCTATGCCTCGATTATTTCCACGATTCAGGATCGCGGTTATGTGCGCCTTGAGAATCGCCGATTCTATGCTGAAAAAATGGGTGACATCGTCACCGATCGACTCAGCGAAAGTTTCAAAAACCTGATGGATTATGGTTTCACTGCAAGCCTGGAAGAATCCCTGGATGCGGTGGCCGATGGTGATAAGGGCTGGAAGCAGCTCCTCGATGAGTTTTATCAGGACTTCTCTTCGAGACTTGAG
Source organism: Microbulbifer echini (assembly GCF_041447225.1). Classification (NCBI taxonomy): domain Bacteria; kingdom Pseudomonadati; phylum Pseudomonadota; class Gammaproteobacteria; order Cellvibrionales; family Microbulbiferaceae; genus Microbulbifer; species Microbulbifer echini. The sequence continues at coordinate 56,966 of NZ_JBGMEL010000019.1, forward strand.
AAAGCCCAATCGAGCGAAGCGGGCATGCGCCGCAATGCTCCGACGGATACGGATATCGAGTGCGATAAATGTGGTCGTCACATGCAGATTCGTACTGGCTCTACCGGTGTTTTTCTCGGCTGTTCTGGCTACGCACTACCTCCTAAGGAGCGTTGTACCAACACCATGAACCTGGTTTCTGGTGATGAAGCTGTCGATGCCGATAAGGATGAGGAGGCGGAATCCCGCCTGCTGCGTGAGAAGCGCCGCTGTGGCAAATGCGGTACTGCCATGGATAGCTATCTGCTCGATGAGCAGCGCAAGTTGCACATTTGTGGCAATAATCCAGATTGTAATGGCTACGAAGTGGAGCAGGGCACATTCAAAATCAAGGGTTATGATGGGCCGATTATTGAGTGTGACAAATGCGGTAGCGATATGCAGTTGAAGTCCGGCCGCTTTGGGAAATACTTCGGTTGTACTAATGAAGCCTGCAAAAATACGCGCAAGCTACTGAAAAACGGTCAACCGGCGCCTCCCAAGATGGACCCGGTACCTATGCCTGAGTTGGCCTGTCAAAAGGTTGAGGATCACTATATTCTCCGCGATGGTGCCTCCGGATTGTTCCTGGCCGCCAGCCAGTTCCCCAAAAATCGTGAAACCCGCGCTCCCCTGGTAAAAGAACTACTGCCTCACCAAAGTGAGATTGATCCGAAGTACAGCTTCTTGTTCGCGGCACCTGCGCAAGACGATCAGGGCCGAGATACTGTAATTCGTTTCAGCCGTAAGACCCAAGAGCAATATGTTCAGTCTGAGGAGGAGGGTAAGGCAACCGGTTGGAAGGCCTTTTACCGCGATGGAGCCTGGAAGGTTGAAGCCGGTAGTAAGACTTCTACGGCCAAGCGGAAACCAGCAGCCAAGAAAGTAGTGGCGAAAAAGTAAATGAGTAACCCCTACACTGGACTCGTCACTTCTGCTCTTCGCAAGAGTCAATTGCTCTCCACGAGCCACTATGATTCCCCTCTTCATCGCCTGGCGCTTGAAGAGGGGGCACTGCTGCAGTTATGGAAAGCCTACCGGGCTTTCCTGGCAGAGCTTTCCCAGCAGTTGCAGTTAGGTTTTGAGACGGAATCCCTGCAGGTTATCGACGATAGCCTGCAAAGCCAGGGTAGGGCCAGTAGCGAGGTGAGGGAATTACAGTTACTGCTCTCAGAGCCCGAGAGCTGGTTGAGTGCGATGCTGTGCGCATGGAAACAACTTCTGCAGCTTTCTCTGGCCGAAGAAGTACAAGGACAGGAAAATCTAATCCCCACCCACAATATTGCGGGCCCTAGGCCAGTTACTCTATCCCTTGAAGTGCTTCTTGAATGGCATGCCTCTTTGAGTGAACTGGTACGCAGGCAGCGTACTAACCTTGAAGAGTGCTGAGGTCACACAGCACACTTCCTCTATCTGTTTGCGTCCACTGAAACTTCTAAATTGCCTGTGGTACACTGGGCGCAAACTGATGTGCGGTGAAGGGAAAGCAAATGTCCTCCGAAACTTTTGAGATTATTGAGCTGGCCAATGGCGAGGTGGCATTGCGCCGTGCCGGCCACGAGGAGGACCCTCTGGTGAGCATTCAATTCTCGGCGGAGAGTCTACAGTTTCTGCGAAAGCATAAAGTGGCAGTCGCTCGGGCAATGCTAGAAGCCGGTATTGAAGCTGTGCAAAATCTAGAAGACCTGGAGCCGGGCTACTTCGAGGAGGAGGAATCGATGCCGGTGAATCATACGATTCACTGATCAGAGTATCGGTTAAAACTATTCAACAGCGGCTATAAGCCGCTGTTGTTGTTTTTGGGGGATAGTTTTGGTGTGAGTTCGCAGGCTTTAAGAGGGCACTTAAGGGGTTTGGCGAATAACGCCAACGGCCAGGCCTTCAATGATAAAGTTCTTATCCCGCATATCTACCTGGATGGTCTCAAAATCTTCATTTTCCGGTAGGAGTTGCACCGTTGCCTGATTGCCCTTGCGGCGGAAGCGTTTTACGGTCACCTCCTCGTCAATCCGTGCAACCACAATCTGCCCGTTCCTAACTTGCTCTGTTTTCTGCACGGCAAGGAGGTCGCCATCGAGAATGCCGGCATTGCGCATGCTCATGCCGTGCACTCGTAGTAAGTAGTCAGCCGGCGGGTGAAAAAAGCTGGAGGGTAGATCGCAATAATCTTCGATGTGCTCTGTCGCAAGGATGGGGTGACCTGCGGCGACACGTCCGATAATCGGCAGCCCCGACTGGTGATCTGGAATCCGAATACCCCGCGAAGCGCCGGCAACCATTTCAATGGCTCCTTTCCGCGCCAGTGCTTTAAGGTGTTCCTCAGCCGCATTTGGTGAACGGAAGCCCAGTTCTTGGGCAATCTCCGCGCGAGTAGGGGGATAACCCGTATCATCCAGGTAGGCTTTAATCAGCTCTAATACTTGAGTCTGTCGTGCGGTGAGATTGGTCATAGAATTACCTAGCGTTTCTGTATTTTTATACAGGTGCTGGGATTATATACAGATTTGGGGCTCGCGCAATCCTATCACCGGTTCCTGTATGAGCTGCTACAGTGTTTATGAAAACAAGGAATGAAAGAAAAAGTTGAAAGAGCTGACAGCGAGGGAAAGTGATAATGCTGGATGCCAAGGTGGCCGAAGCTTGGAGAGTTCTTCGTATACAGTCTGAATTAGTGGATGGCATTGAGCGTTTAATCGCATTTAGAGGGGCGGTAACGGTATTTGGCAGTGCGCGTTTCTCCGAGCAAAGCCAGGAATATCAACAAGGGGTTAAGCTGGGGAAACTGCTAGCTGCGGAGGGGATACCCGTAATTACTGGTGGCGGGCCAGGCCTGATGGAGGCGTGTAACCGAGGTGCTTTCGATCAACCTGGTGCTTCAATTGGTTTGAATATTGAACTGCCTTTTGAGCAGGTGGCCAATCCCTATCAAGATGTTAATTTACATTTTCGATATTTCTTTGTGCGCAAGTTTTTATTTGTGAAGCAGGCGCTGGGCTTTGTGGGGTTGCCAGGGGGCTTCGGTACACTGGATGAATTATTTGAGGCGCTCACATTAGTACAGACTAGAAAGGTGCAGCACTTTCCAATTGTTTTAGTTGGAAAACGGTATTGGAGTGGTCTGTATGACTGGCTTGTAGATACGGTGCTAGAGCGAAATTGTATTGATGAGAGAGACCTGCACTTGTTCCAGGTGGTCGACACAGTGGAAGAGGCCGCCGATTTAATTTTGCAGCACATGCGTGGTCCAGGCTAAGCCGTTGGCCTGGGTTTTCAAGGCGCTCAGAGTCTAACTCCGCACAGGAAAACACAGCTTATCGGTGTAGTGATATACATCCCTATTCGGCGGATCAAACAGTGAGTCGGGCGGTTCATCGTTTTGATTAATGACTTCTGGCGATCTCTCGCTATGACTTAACGCGTCGTTCCCTGCGCTCCCCCAAAGAAAGCCTCAGCGCCATTCGTACTAGTTTGCCTATGTTGGGAAAGCGGTGTGCTCAGGCTGGTGGCGTTAAGCGTTCAGGTTATTCCCTCTATTTTCAACATCTCAACCGATTGCTTCCAAGGTAAAGGGAGTCTGTTTGGTGTGATATGCCGCCAGACTGGCGGCGGAATATGCTACTCTGGCCAGAGTTAAACAGCTGTTTTAAATGGTGGTTTGATACCTATGAGCCAGACCGATACTGTTAGCCGCATCTTGGACGCGGCAGAGGTTCTGTTCGCTGAACGAGGTTTTACCGAGACATCCCTGAGAACAATCACAAGTACAGCCGGTGTCAATTTGGCGGCAGTAAACTACCATTTTGGCTCCAAAAAGGAGCTGATACAGGCGGTTTTTGAACGCTTCCTGACCCCCTTTACCGGCGCATTGGAGGCGGAGCTTGACCGGCGTATTGCCTCAGGTCAGCCCCTAAGGGTCGAGGGCTTGCTGGAGAGCCTATACCGAGTGGGTCTGGGCGGCCTGCGTGCGCGAGGCCTCGACCCCCAGCGCTTTATGCGGCTACTGGGGTTGGCTTATACACAGTTCCAGGGGCACTTACGCCGTTTTATTGTGTCTCGGTATGGCGAGAGCTATCGCCGTTTTGCCGGCCTACTGGCTGAAGCCTTGCCGGGTGTAGATCCGGTTACTTTCTATTGGCGGCTGTATTTTATGCTGGGCGCCACCATCTTTACCCTGTCGAGCTACGATGCCATAGAAGCTATCCTGAAAGAGGATTTTGGTGCTCAGAGCAGTTTGTCAGAAACTCTGGAGCGCTTGGTGCCCGCGGCTTCGGCAATGCTGAAGGTAGAGGTGGGTTGAGCCCCGTAGTGGGTGAATCATCGAGGAACTGTATATGTCTACATCACTTGGACCGGTGATGATTGATATCGAGGGACAGGAACTCACCAGTGGAGATTGTGAGCTTTTACGCAATCCTCTAGTAGGTGGATTGATTTTCTTTGCACGTAACTATCGAGATCGCGTCCAGCTGGAGGCGTTAATCGCTTCTATCCGTTCGCTTCGCCCCGATATTCTGCTGGCAGTTGATCAGGAGGGGGGCCGAGTGCAGCGGTTCCGAGAGGGGTTTACCCGATTGCCTTCCATGCAGAAGTTATCTGCCCTGGCGTCAGAGGCTCAATTACGCGATGTAGGCTGGTTGCTTGCGGCCGAGTTGCTGGCGGTGGGTGTTGATTTTAGTTTTGCCCCAGTTTTGGATGCCGATGACCGGCAGAGTCGGGTGATTGGGGACCGCAGTTTTTGTTCTGACCCCAAGCGCTTGACTGCCATTGTAAGGCCGTTTATTCAGGGGATGCGTGAGGCGGGCATGGCCACCACCGGTAAGCACTTTCCAGGGCATGGACACGTCCTTGAAGACAGTCATGTGGAGCTTCCACAGGATGAGCGGACCTTGGAGCAGGTGTTGGAGTCTGATGCCTTACCCTTTATCGATTGCATTGGAACCGGTGAACTGGATGCCGTGATGCCTGCCCATATACGCTTTGTCAATATCGACAGTCAGCCCGTGGGTTTCTCCAGGTATTGGTTGCTGGATATTTTGCGGGGACGGCTGGGTTTTAGTGGTGTTATCTTCAGTGACGATCTGTCGATGGAGGGTGCGGGAGTCGCCGGCGGCTATGGAGAAAGAATTCGTGCTGCGCTGGAAGCGGGCTGCGATATGGGGGTGATCTGTAACAATCGCACCGGTGCCTTGGAGTCTCTGGCCGCCCTACAGGATTTTACCCCGGCAGCGGAATCTAAAGAGCGCCTAAAAGCGATGCGCGGCCGACCTTTGATTACCTCCTGGCAGGAACTTGAAAAAAGTGAGCGCCGACGCAGAACCCGTGATTGGTTAGCTTCGATAATGCACTGATGCACTGATGCACTGATGCACTGATGCACTGATGCACTGATGCACTGATGCACTGAGATCGGTAGTAAATACTTGTAGCAGAGCTCGCTTCGAGATACCTCTGGGCGAGGCTGAATTGGTTGTTTGAGTAGGGGGATTTCGTGGAGTCCGTAGAGAGTGTGCTGTTGTCCTGGCTGGGTGAAAATCGGGTCTGGGTAGTCTCTGTTTTCTTGATTGTACTGGCCTCAGCTCTGGCGGCCTGGGCCTTTGGGCGTTTTGTTCAGAAGTTGGCTCTCAGAGCCGAGAAAACTGTCAACCCTTGGGATGATGCACTGGTTGGGGCGCTGTCCCCACCTGGGCAAGTGTTTCTTTGGCTTTTGGGGCTGACGGTTGCCGCACAGCGCGCGGGCCAGGCGACGGGGGCGGAAATTTTCGCACTGGCAGAGCCCGCTCGCGAGATTGGCCTTATCCTGGTGATGTCCTGGTTCGCCTGGCGCTTCTCCCACAGCGCTGAGCGCAATTTGTGCAATCCCCGCTATATCGGCAAACCGATGGATGCCACTACGGTGCGGGCGATCGGCAAGTTGGTGAGGGCTTCAATCGCTATCACCGCCGGCATCGTTATCATGCAGTTCCTGGGGTATAGCGTTAGTGGTGTGTTGGCCTTTGGTGGTATCGGTGGGCTGGCGGTAGGCTTTGCCGCTAAAGATTTACTGGCGAACTTCTTTGGTGGGTTGATGATTTACCTGGACCGGCCCTTTGCGGTTGGTGACTGGATTCGCTCTCCAGATAGGCAGATTGAGGGAACTGTCGAGGACATTGGCTGGCGCCTGACACGTATTCGTACCTTTGATATGCGTCCCGTCTACGTGCCCAACAGTGTATTTACCCAGATTTCTGTTGAAAATCCCTCGAGGATGCTCAATCGAAGAATCTTCGAAACGATTGGTATCCGCTATGAGGATGCCCATTTAATGGCAGTGATAGTGGCTGATGTTAAGAAAATGTTACAGCAGCACCCTGAAATCGATGCCAATCGGACTCTCATTGTAAATTTTAATAGTTTTGCCGCCTCATCCTTGGATTTCTTTGTTTATACGTTCACGCGAACAACGGATTGGGTGAGATATCATGAAATCAAGCAGGATGTTCTATTGAATGTCCTTAAAGTTGTCGAAAGGCACGGTGCTTCTTGCGCATTCCCAACTTCGACAATTCATATTGCCGATATTCCTTCATTAGCCCGCGAGGCCGCGTTAGACAGTTGAGTATTGGGAGTGCAATAAGGTACAAATGCTTAGTTTATATGTTGGTGTTAATCAGGGTTCTGTCGGTTAATTACGCATACTGGTAAAAACGTAGTATTTATTTCACATAGAAACCTAGACACTGGCGCTGTTTTATCTAAGAATCAGGTTACGCCTTTTTGGTATCTATCAAAAGGGTGAAGCAAGATAGCATTCTGCATGGAGCAGTTTGTTAACAATGGGGTGGCGTTTACCCCTCTTGCCGAATGTAGTTATGAGGTGATAGAGGTAGGCGCAATAACAATAATGAGGTTTTCTCAATGAGTGATCGCGTTACAGGTACTGTGAAGTGGTTTAATAACGCACGGGGTTATGGCTTCATCACCTGTGGAGAAGGAACTGAAGATATTTTCGTACACTATCGCAGCATTCGCGGTGAGGGTTATAAAACTCTTAACGAGGGGCAGGCGGTTGAGTTCGAAATGCAACAAGGTGACAAAGGACTGCTGGCGGAAGATGTTGTTCCCTGTGAGTGATTCTAGGATCGCTCGTTGAAAGAACTGTTATCGTGTAGAGTTTGCGGTTGCCAGCCGCCAGCTCTGCCAGCGCCTCTTAAAGCGGGCTGCTCGGCTCGCTTTTCTATTTCCCTATCCTGTACCACTTTCCCTGATACCGTTCGTAAAATTTAGTTGCTCCCTTTGTTTGTGACTGATTTAATCACCTTAGTTTTATTTAATATTCCAATTCTTAAAACTGACGCCCCGCTTTTTTGAGATTATTTAACTTTCCCCGAGCATTAAATAATTCTGTCATCAATGTAATGGTAGGCGGGATATGGGTTTGTTTGGGCAGGGTAAGGGAAAAATTTCTTTTAGCCAGTATTTAATCGCTTAATTGATTTCGATTTCTAGGGATTCTGGAAGTTTTCAGGTGCGGTGTATGTTGGCCGGTATATGCAGTCCTGGATTGTATATTTGAGTGTTATAGCATGCCTACTTAATCGTTATTTATGAAATTATTTTGTTTTCTTAGTGGATGAATCGAATTGCTTTGATTCGCTGTTAGGCCTATTGGTAACTGTCCGCCCAATTATGGTGGGCAATCTGGTTAAGGCTTATATGTATTTTAATTTGGGGCAGAGAATGCAATATCCCCCAACGTAAGAGGGATATTGCGGGCTTCCTAGGGCGTGTCGGAGCGGAGATTCTCTGCCGTTTCCGTTTCCGTTTCCGTTTCCGTCTCGGGGTTGGCTACAGTGCGAATTTCAATCAGCACGCCAAAGGCTGGATGATCAATATAGTGCAGCTGGCCGCTGCGCATACGCCGTTCGTGCTCAAGGTGGGCTGCGCGCTTGACAAAAGTTGGCTGCTCGGCAGCCTGGGGGGGCTCGCCCAGGATTATCGGCTCGTAGTTTCCTTGAGAGCTTGGCTGATCACGGGGCGTCAGGTCGGCGTGAGAGGTGGCTGTAGTTCCTGGCCGCGGAGGCAGCTGCAGGCCTTTGCCCGATGGGGGCGCTGAAAAGTCATTAAGCCAGAGGTTGGTGCTCAAGTGCAGGTAGCGAGAGACGCTCAGGGTCACTGAGCCTTCCAGTTGTCGGTGCCCGGCGAAAGCCTCACCACCATCAATGAGGACTGCCGGAGCCCTATGCTTTTGTACCAGTACTTGGCGCCAGGCTTTGTGAAAGAGAATACGATCTCCCTCTCTGGTTAATGCAGCAGCTTTGTTGTCGAGTTTGGTGGCTGCTGGGGATAGGCGCAATCCGGTGGAGGGTGCCTCCTTGCGAGCTCTAATATTGAGGCCCTCTGGCTCAAAACTAATTGGTTCGTCGTTTTGCTCGGGCTGAGTTTGCTTTGGGTGCTTGGGGGTATCGAAATCAACCCAGCGGGAAGGGTATACAAGCTTGGGCTCCGCGGGCCAGGTTTCACTGGTTTGAGCCATGCCTTGAGGGCGCTCGAACACAATCATTTCGATCTCAAATGTGTTGCCGGCATAGCTGGCCGCCTGGGTTGCCGTGGCGGAGAGGGCCAAGGCTAAAGTTGAGCAGAGGCGAATTATCTTCGTTATGGTCATGGGGTTACCACTTTTATCCATCTTTCTAGCGCTATCGGTGGAGTCTTACGGGAGCATTTCGCAGCCGGTTGTTTGTGTTGACGATTTTGGCAGGGGGGGAGGCCCTGTGTCGATCGATCACATCACCGGCTGCAAAAATGGTATCACTGTGCCAGGCGCTCCAGTACTTGATTGATTTCTTGCAACTTGCGATCAGGGCCGCCCTCGTCGAGGCTAAAGTTCAGCTGATTGGCGCCCGCCAGTTGGTAGCGGCCCGGTTGGGTCTGCACCATTTTGACCAGGGTGAGTGGGTCAACCTGGGTGTTTTCGGAAAATTCGATGCGGCCGCGGGCTGCGGAGGCTTCCAGCTTGCGAATTCCCATTGCGTCGGCCTTCAGCTTTATCTCGGTGGTACGGAACAGGTGCTTGACCGGCTCAGGTAGCAAGCCGAAGCGATCGATCATTTCCACCTGTAACTCCTTGAGTTGCTGGTGGTCGGCGGCGTTGGCGATCCGTTTGTACATCATCAGTCGGCCATGCACGTCCGGTAGGTAATCCTCGGGAATCAGAGCGGGCACTCGCAGGTTTACATCCACGGACGGTGATTCCAGTGGTTCATCGATGTTGGGTGTGCGCCCCTCGCGAATCGCTTTTACCGCTCGATCGAGCATTTCCATATACAGGTTGAAGCCAACACTTTGAATTTGACCGCTTTGCTCTTCTCCAAGTAATTCACCGGCGCCGCGGATTTCCAGGTCGTGGGTGGCGAGGGTAAAACCTGCACCGAGGTCCTGGGCTTCACTGATGGCCTCCAGGCGCTTTACGGCGTCGCCGGTCATGGCGCGCTTGTTGGGGGTCAGTAGGTAAGCATAGGCCTGGTGGTGGGAGCGACCCACGCGGCCGCGCAGCTGGTGCAGCTGGGCTAGGCCGAATTTATCCGCACGCTCGATCAGAATGGTGTTGGCCGTGGGCACATCGATACCGGTCTCGATAATCGTGGTGCAGACCAGTACATTGAAACGCTTGTGATAGAAGTCTCCCATCACCTGCTCCAGTTCGCGCTCGCGCATCTGGCCGTGGCCAATACCGATGCGCGCCTCGGGAATTAATTCCTGCAGTTCGCGGGCAACTCGCTCGATACTCTTCACTTCGTTGTGCAGGAAATATACCTGACCACCGCGCAGTATCTCCCGGAGGATCGCCTCCTTCACTAGGGCTTCGTCGCGTTCGCGGACAAAGGTTTTCACCGATAGGCGCCGCGCCGGCGGGGTGGCGATCACGGAGAGGTCGCGAATACCGGCCATGGCCATATTCAGGGTTCTTGGAATTGGGGTGGCGGTGAGGTTGAGAATGTCCACCTCGGCGCGCAGGCTCTTGAGGCGCTCTTTCTGGCGTACGCCGAAGCGGTGTTCCTCATCGATAATGAGTAGTCCTAGATTTTTAAAGTCCAGGTCACTCTGCAGCAACTTGTGGGTGCCGACCAGAATATCCACTTTTCCGTTCGCCACTTTTTCTTTCACGCTGTCCACTTCTTTGCTTGAGCGGAAGCGGGAGATGACTTCGATATTGATGGGCCAATCTGCAAAGCGGTCCTGGAAGGATTGGAAGTGCTGTTGTGCCAGCAGGGTGGTGGGTATCAGCATGGCCACCTGTTTGCCCGCGTGGGCGGCGACGAAGGCGGCGCGCATAGCAACTTCGGTTTTACCGAACCCCACATCGCCACACACCAGGCGATCCATCGGTTTTTTTGACAGCATATCGCCGACTACAGCTTCGATGGCCTGCTGCTGGTCCGGGGTCTCTTCGAAGGGGAAGCCTGCGGAGAACTCGCGATAGGCCAGCTTGGGGTCGGCAAAGGCATGACCGATGCGGGCCTCCCGGCGGGCATAAATGTCCAGCAGTTCGGCGGCGGCATCGCGCACTTTCTCGGCGGCTTTGCGCTTGGCTTTCTGCCATTGCTCGCTGCCCATTTTGTGCAGCGGTGCGAGGGCTTCATCGGCGCCGGAGTAGCGGCTGATGAGATGCAAGCTGGCCACAGGGACGTAGAGTTTGGCTTCGTCGGCATATTCCAGGGTCAGGAACTCCGCTGGTTGCCCGTCGATCTCCAGGTGCTGTAAGCCACGATAGCGCCCCACGCCGTGGTCGATATGGACAACCGGAGTGCCAATGCGCAGCTCTGCCAGGTTTTTTACGGCATTGTCGGCGTCATCCTTGGCTTTTTTCCGGCGACGCTGTTGCAGAACACGCTCACCAAATAATTGTGGTTCTGCGATTAAGTTGATGGCCGGGTCTATCAGTAGCAGCCCCTGATCCAGGGGAGCTACAGTGATGCCGATCGTTTCATTGCTGTGTAGAAACTCCTCCCAGCTCGGGAAGGTCGGGGGGCTTAAGCGTATACCTTTGAGCAGTTCCAGCAGTGCCTCGCGTCGCCCTCCACTTTCGGCACAGAAGAGCACCCGCCCGGAGTGCCCCGCCAGGTAGCTTTCCAGGGCTGCCATAGGTTGCTCGGCCTTGCCGTCAACTGGTAGGGAGGGTGGGGGCTGGGTGGCAAAGTTAAAATTGCCCTTGGCCTCCGGCAGCACTTCCGCGGAAAAGATCGCGCGCGGCATGGCTTTAAGTGCGCCATTAAACTCGTCGATATCCAGCAGTATTTGGCGGGGTTGCAAGATTGGGCGGGTCAGATCGCCACAGCGACTCTCGTAGCGATTGCCGACTTCCCGCCAGAAATTCTCCACGGGAGCTTGAATCTCTCCCTGCAAAAATGCCTGGCTGCCTTTCGGGAGGTAGTCGAACAGGCTCGCACATTGATTATCGAAAAATAGAGGCAGGTAATACTCGATACCTGCAGGCGCAATACCGGCGTTAATATCCTGGTAGATGGGAGCGAGGCTGGGGTCGGCCTGAAACTGTTCGTGCCAGTTTTGTAGAAATCCGGAGAGGCCCGCCTTGTGCATGGGGAATTCCCGCGCAGGTAGTAGGTGGATGGTTTCCACCTTATCCACCGTGCGCTGGGTTTCCGGATCGAAGGTGCGCAGGGATTCGATTTCATCGTCAAACAGATCAATGCGATAGGGCAGGGAGCTGCCCATAGGAAATATATCCATCAGCGAACCGCGCACAGCGAATTCACCGTGTTCGTAGACGGTATCTACACAGTGATAGCCGGCCTGCTCCAGCAGGCGTCGCTGAGTATCGATATCAAATTGCTGCCCCTCGGTCAGGATCAAGGCATTGCCGGCGACATAATCGCAGGGCGGAAGGCGGTGCATCAGCGTGCTTACAGGCACTATGACAATGCCGCTTCCCATTTGCGGCATGCGATAGAGCGTGGCCAAACGGTCCGAGATAATATCCTGATGTGGTGAGAAGGTATCGTAGGGCAGGATTTCCCAGTCGGGGAAATAGAAAATCTCAAAGTCGTCGCTAGGGCCCCCATCTCTCCGCGCTTTGTTAAAAAATTTCAGTTGTACCTCTAAGCGGTGCGCCTCAAGGCTATCCCTGGTAACCAGTAGGGTGGGGGATTGGCTGTTGCGTGCAGCATTTAGGATGGCGAGCGCGGCCGCTGCGCCGTGTAGTTGTCCCCAGAATTGCCGGTCATTACCGCTTTGGAATTTGGGGGGAGTCAGGGGCTGTATATCGGTCATCTTTCCTTAAATATCCGCGCTTTCATTTGCTGTGGTGCAGGGGGCGACTATTGTAGCCGCGATCGGATTGGGCTGCAGTCTATGTTAACGGCGTCGATGGATTTCCTCTCGAACGGCTACGCTTTTTTGGGGATTGTGCACGGAAAGGCCTGCAAACAACAAAAAGGTAGTTTTACTACATTTTGTTGGTTTTTTTTTGCGCAGTTGCGTAGAGATAGGCGAATCCTGATAATGCGCAGCCATACGGCCCCGAGTGGTTTGCGGGCCGTGATTTCCTGCCTATTAAACCTATTGCAGAGGTGTCTGACAGTGACTCAGAAGCGACCGAAGCCCGCGGACTTTTTCAAGGACTGGAAGCAGCGTGAAGCGCTAGCCGAATCCATGATCCCGATGATCGGAAAGCTCAACCGCGAGCAAAACGTCGGTATTTATATGTATGGCCGCAACCTGGTTAATCGCTCTGTTCTGAGCATTATGAAAGCGCACCGCTTTGTGCGCCAGGTTGAGGAAAACGAACTCTCCGAGTTTGAAACCTTCCCTGTATTGGAAGCTATCTGCAAGCTGGATCTGGGTCCTGTACACATCGACCTGGGAACCCTGACTAACAAGTTTATGCGCGACGCACGCAACTTGCCTGTAGATGACTTTGTGCGTGAAGAGTTGTCTGATGCCTCTGGTGCCGGCAAGCCCCTGCCGAACTCCAAGGACGTTGTGATTTACGGCTTTGGTCGTATCGGCCGCCTGGTTGCGCGCCTGTTGATCGATAAAGCCGGCAGTGGTGATGTGCTGCGCCTGCGAGCGATCGTACTGCGCAAGGGCAAGGCCCCGAACGACCTGGTGAAGCGTGCTTCGCTGCTGCGTCGCGACTCGGTGCACGGTGCTTTCCAGGGCACTATTCGTGTGGACGAGGAGACCAACTCCCTGATCTGCAACGGCAATGAAATCAAGATCATCTACGCCAACTCCCCTCAGGAGGTGGATTACACTCAGCACGGTATCGACGATGCGATTATCGTTGACAGCACCGGTGTATGGCGCGATGAAGAAGGTCTAAGCCAGCACCTGCAGAGCCCAGGCGCCTCCAAAGTGCTTCTGACTGCACCGGGCAAGGGCGACATTAAGAATATCGTTTACGGTATCAATAGCAGCGATATCAAGCCGGAAGACAAGGTGCTGTCAGCCGCTTCCTGTACCACCAACGCTATTGTGCCGGTCCTGAAGGCGATGATGGACGGCTACGGTGTGGAGCACGGTCACGTAGAGACTGTCCATGCCTATACCAACGACCAGAACCTGATCGACAACTACCACAAGGGTGAGCGTCGCGGCCGCGCTGCAGCGCTGAACATGGTTCTGACGGAAACCGGTGCCGCCAAAGCGGTGGCCAAGGCCCTGCCGGAACTGAAAGGCAAGCTCACCGGCAATGCGATCCGCGTTCCAACACCGAACGTTTCCATGGCGATTCTCAACCTGAATCTGGGTAAAGAGACCACCAAGGAAGAGCTGAACGAATACATGCGCGATGTGGCACTGCACTCTCCGCTGCGTCAACAGATTGATTTCACCAACTCCCCAGAGGTGGTGTCCAGCGATTTTGTCGGCTCTCGCGTTGCCTGTGTATTCGATTCCACTGCGACTATTGTGGACGGTAAGAACGCTGTGCTCTACTGCTGGTACGACAACGAGTTCGGCTACAGCTGTCAGGTGGTTCGCTGCCTGGAAGATATGGCCGGCGTCCGTTATGAGCTGTTCCCGAAAAAAGACTAAGGCGTCAAGCTAAAGTCTTGCAGTCGGCCGTAGAGGCTGGCGGCAGGGGTGCGGCGGCTTTCCTGGCCGCCCGCCCGCCTCTCCCCAAATCTCTGTTTTTTCAGCAGAAATTTCTTATCTCAGTGCCACTTTGGGCGCTTCCAGACTGGTAAAGACTTTGCCCCGTCTTTATAATGCGCGCGATTTTGCGAGGCGACCGTGCGCCGAGAAGTTAGCGTGCGCAAACCGTGTTTAGCTTCCTTCCGCCCGGTCTTCGGGTGATACGGTGTAAGCCCTCGCAGCACATAATTCCACAATATGGCTCGCTAGCCCGGGGTCGACTGCCTGTCAGTCTGAACCCGGGCCGGTGGGCCATATTGCAATTTTTTAAACTAGAAACTTAGGCATAGGCGTATGAGAAAGATCCGTCGGGGATTGGACTTACCCATATCCGGCGCGCCCGAGCAGGTGATCCACAAGGGTCCTGCACTCAAGACCGTCGCTGTTCTCGGCCCCGATTATCACGGGATGAAGCCGACAATGGAGGTGGCAGTAGGGGATAGCGTCAAACTTGGTCAGCTGCTGTTTAGCGATAAGAAAACCGAAGGTGTGCGCTACACAGCGCCGGCCGCCGGTCGTGTTGTCGCTATTAATCGTGGTGCCCGTCGCGTGTTGCAGTCTGTCGTGATTGAGATAGACGGCGATGCCGCGGAACAGTTCCAGAGCTATAGCGCAGGCAAGTTGTCTGGGCTTACTCGTACTCAAGTGGTTGAGAACCTGGTTGAGTCCGGTCTGTGGACCGCTCTGCGTACCCGCCCATTCAGCCGCGTTCCCGCCCTGGATGCCGAGCCGGTAGCGGTGTTCATCAATGCGATGGACACCAACCCTCTGGCGGCGAATCCGGAAGTCGTTATTGCTGAGAACCGCGAAGCCTTCTCTCAGGGCGTTGAGGTGCTCTCTAAGCTGGCGGAAACCACTTACGTATGCACGGCTCCGGATGCAGATATTCCTGTACCGAGCGCCGCTAATATCCGCCGTGAAGCGTTTGCCGGTCCCCATCCGGCCGGGCTTTCCGGTACCCACATCCACTACCTCAGCCCGGTATCCGGTTCCCGCAGTGTATTCACTATCAATTACCAGGATGTGATCGCTGTGGGCAAACTGTTTACCACCGGTAAACTGTTTACCGATCGTGTTGTGTCCCTGGCCGGTCCCCAGGCCAAGCAGCCGCGTCTGCTGCGCACTCGTCTCGGTGCCAGCTTAGACAAACTGATCGCGGGCGAGCTGAAAGGCGATAACGATCGCGTTATTTCCGGTTCCGTATTCGGCGGTCGATCGGCCTCTGGTCCCCTGGCCTACCTGGGCCGTTACCACAACCAGATAACGATTCTGGAAGAGGGCGACGAGCGCCCGTTCCTGCACTACTTGCGTGCCGGTAACAAGCGCTTCTCCATTTTCCCGATCTATCTGTCGCGCCTGTTCAAAAACAAGCTGTTCGACTTCACCACCAGCACCAATGGTTCCGAGCGTGCCATGGTGCCGATCGGTACCTATGAAAAGGTGATGCCGCTGGACGTACTGCCCACTCAATTGTTGCGTTCGCTGATTGTTGGTGACAGCGCCATGGCCCAGAAGCTGGGTGCGTTGGAGTTGGACGAGGAAGATCTGGCACTGTGCACTTTTGTGTGTCCGGGCAAGTACGAGTACGGCCCCATTTTGCGGGACAACCTGACCCGTATTGAGAAGGAGGGGTAAGTATGTTGCGTAAATTCCTCGATTCGATCGAACCAAAATTCCACAAAGGCGGCAAGTTCGAAAAGTTCTATGCCCTCTTTGAGGCTATTGATACCGGCTTGTTCCAACCGGCCGATAAAACCAAGACCACCTCTCATGTGCGCGACGGC
Organism: Microbulbifer echini; assembly: GCF_041447225.1. Lineage (NCBI taxonomy): Bacteria > Pseudomonadati > Pseudomonadota > Gammaproteobacteria > Cellvibrionales > Microbulbiferaceae > Microbulbifer > Microbulbifer echini. The sequence goes on from NZ_JBGMEL010000019.1 coordinate 72,901, forward strand.
ATTGACCTGAAACGTATCATGATCACCGTGTGGGCCTGTGCCATGATCCCGGCCTTTTATGGTATGTGGAATATTGGTTTCCAGGCCAACACCATTCTCGAGGGGATGACCAACCCGGATCTGTCCGGATGGCGCCACTCGGTGATCGGTGCTCTGACTTCCTATAATGCGGCGAGCCTATGGGACAACTTTGTCTACGGGGCTATGTACTTCCTGCCGATTTACCTGGTCACTTTCATTGTGGGCGGTATCTGGGAAGTGCTGTTCGCCGCGGTGCGCGGTCACGAAGTGAACGAAGGATTCTTCGTAACTTCGATTCTGTTCGCCTTGACCTGTCCGCCAGATCTGCCGTTGTGGATGGTGGCGATGGGTATCAGCTTCGGTGTGGTTATCGGTAAGGAAGTGTTCGGTGGTACCGGCAAAAACTTCCTCAACCCAGCCCTTACCGGCCGTGCGTTCGTGTTCTTCGCCTACCCGGCGGCCATGTCTGGCGATGCGGTCTGGACTGCGGTTGACGGTTACACCGGCGCAACTGCGCTGTCTGTAATGGCTAGCGAAGGTATCCAGAATGGTATCGTGAATGCTGCGGTTGGCCAGGTAACTTGGTTCGACGCATTCTTCGGCAAGATACATGGTTCCATCGGCGAAACTTCTACCCTGGCTATTCTGATTGCCGGTGTAATCCTGATGGGCATGAAGATCGCCAGCTGGCGTATTGTGGCCGGTACTTTACTGGGCATGATGGCGACAGCGTTCATGTTCAACCTGATCGGCTCCGAGTCTAACCCGATGTTCCAGGTACCCTGGTACTGGCATTTGGTGGTCGGTGGTTTTGCATTCGGCCTGATCTTTATGACCACCGATCCTGTATCCGCAGCCATGACCGATACCGGTCGCTGGTGGTACGGCATCCTGATCGGGGTGATGGTTGTCTTGATTCGTGTTGTGAACCCGGCCTTCCCGGAAGGCATGATGCTGGCGATCCTGTTCGCTAACTTGTTCGCTCCGCTGTTTGACCACTTTGTGGTGCAGTCCAATATCAAACGGAGGTTGGCACGTGGCTAATAAAGATTCCGTAACCGGTACTCTGATTGTCGCGCTGGTAATGTGCCTGGTGTGCTCCGTAGTGGTGTCCACCGCTGCGGTAATGCTGAAGCCTGCTCAGCAGGCCAATGCCGAGCTGGACATGAAGCGCAATGTACTGATGGCCGGTGGCCTGCTGAAGGACTCTCACGCAAGCAAAGCGGTAGTAGAGAAAGCCTTCGCCGATATTCAGATCAAATACGTTGACCTGAACACCGGTAAATTCACCGATGAAGCACCGGCAGGTGGCAGCGGTCGCGCTGCATCCAAAATCGCGTCCGCCAGTGAAAAGCTGCCGACCGATGAGGACACGGCCAAGATAATCCGTCGGGAAAACATCAAAGAGGTCTACCTGGTAGAGAAAGATGGCGAGCTGGACAAGATTATCCTGCCGGTTCGCGGCTATGGTCTGTGGGGCACCTTGTACGGCTTCCTCGCTCTAGAGAGTAATCTCGACACCGTAGCGGGCCTCGGCTTTTACGAGCACAAAGAAACGCCCGGACTCGGCGGTGAAGTGGACAATCCCAACTGGAAAGCCCAGTGGATTGGTAAGAAAGTCTTCGACACCCAGGGCAATGTCGACATCAATGTAATCAAAGGGCAGGTTAACCCCAACAGCCCTGACGCGATTCATGAAGTCGATGGTCTGTCTGGTGCGACTCTGACCAGCAAGGGCGTGGATAACCTGGTGAACTTCTGGTTAGGTAACCAGGGCTACGGTCCCTTCCTGAAAAACCTGAAAGTAGGGGAGGCATAAGCATGAAAATTAAAGAGACTCTGCTAGACCCGATTTTTAACAACAACCCGATCGCGTTACAGATCCTGGGTATCTGCTCGGCACTGGCTGTCACCAGTTCCATGCAGGTTACCTTGGTCATGTGTATCGCCCTGACCTCGGTTGTGGCCTGTTCCAACGTTGCGGTATCCCTGATTCGCAAGCAGATTCCGAACAGCATCCGCATTATCGTGCAGATGACCGTGATTGCCTCTCTGGTAATTCTGGTGGATCAGCTGATTAAGGCTCTGGCTTACGATATCTCTAAGCAGCTGTCGGTATTCGTTGGTCTGATTATTACCAACTGTATCGTAATGGGCCGCGCGGAAGCCTTCGCCATGAAGAACCCGCCGCTGCCCAGCTTCTTCGATGGTCTCGGCAATGGCCTGGGTTACAGCGTAATCCTGATCGGCCTGGCCTTTATTCGCGAACTGTTCGGCGCAGGTAAGCTGTTCGGTGTCGATATTCTGACCACCGTGAGCAACGGTGGCTGGTACATCCCCAACGGTCTGCTGTTGTTGCCGCCCAGTGCGTTCTTCCTGATCGGTCTGTTCATCTGGGCAATCCGCGCTTGGAAACCTGCCCAGGTGGAGCAAGACGAGTTCAAGATTGCGCCCAACTCTCTCGCGCAGGAGGCCTAAGCCGTGGAACATTATATTTCTTTGATTATCCGCGCGGTTTTCGTTGAAAACATGGCGCTGGCCTTCTTCCTCGGCATGTGTACCTTCCTTGCCGTATCAAAGAAGATCGAAGCTGCGATCGGCCTTGGTGTAGCGGTGATTGTGGTACTGACGCTGACAGTGCCAGTGAACAACCTGATCTACACCTACCTGCTGAAAGATGGTGCACTGGCCTGGGCTGGTTATCCCGATGTAGACCTGAGCTTCCTCGGCCTGCTGTCCTACATCGGCGTTATCGCAGCGCTGGTACAGATCCTGGAAATGTTCCTGGATAAATATGTGCCGGCTCTCTACAACGCACTGGGTGTATTCCTACCGCTGATTACAGTGAACTGCGCCATTATGGGTGCCTCGCTGTTTATGGTGGAGCGCGAGTACGCCTTCGGTGAGAGTGTTGCCTACGGCTTCGGCGCTGGCCTCGGTTGGGCCCTGGCGATTACCGCTCTGGCGGGTATCCGCGAGAAGCTGAAGTACAGCGATGTACCGGATGGCTTGAAAGGCCTGGGCATTACCTTCGTAACTGTTGGTCTGATGTCCCTGGGCTTCATGTCTTTCGGCGGCATCGATATCTAAGCGGGGAAAACAATAGAATGAGTATTGAAATTATCCTCGGCGTAGCGATGTTTACCGTCATCGTGCTGGCGCTGGTAGCGGTGATCCTTGCTGCCCGCTCGCGCCTGGTAAACACCGGCAACGTCAATATCCTGGTTAACGGTGAGAAAACTCTTACCGTACCGGCCGGCGGCAAGCTGCTGCAAACCCTGGCTGCGAATAACCTGTTCCTGGCCTCTGCTTGTGGCGGTGGCGGCAGCTGTGCGCAGTGTATCTGTAAAGTGAATTCCGGCGGTGGCGATATGCTGCCGACTGAAGCGGCACACTTCACTCCGCGCGATGCCAAAGAAGGCAAGCGCCTTTCCTGTCAGGTTGCTGTAAAGCAGGACATGGAAATCGAAGTACCTGAAGAGGTGTTTGGTGTGAAGCAGTGGGAATGCACTGTGGAGTCCAACCCCAACGTGGCCACGTTCATTAAAGAGCTGACCCTGCGTTTGCCCGAAGGTGAGAGTGTCGATTTCCGTGCTGGTGGTTATGTACAGCTGGAAGCTCCGGCTCACCATGTAAAATTTGCTGATTTTGAAGTCGAAGATCAGTACCGTGGTGATTGGGAACACTTCGGTTTCTTCAAGCTGGAGTCCAAGGTGACTGAGCCTGTGGTTCGCGCCTACTCCATGGCCAACTACCCGGAAGAGAAGGGTGTAGTTAAGTTCAACATCCGTATCGCGACCCCGCCGCCCCGCACCGAGGGCATTCCACCGGGTCAGATGTCTTCCTATGTGTTCAGCCTGAAGCCCGGTGACAAGATCAAGGTGTACGGACCCTTCGGTGAATTTTTCGCCAAGGAAACCGACAACGAGATGGTCTTTATCGGTGGTGGTGCCGGTATGGCACCGATGCGCTCGCATATCTTCGATCAGCTCAAGCGTTTGAATTCCACCCGCAAAATCAGTTTCTGGTATGGCGCTCGTTCGCTGCGCGAGATGTTCTACGAAGATGACTATAACGGTCTGGCCGCTGAGTTCGATAACTTCAAGTGGCATGTGGCTCTTTCCGACCCGCAGCCGGAAGATAACTGGACTGGTTATACCGGGTTCATTCACAACGTAGTGTATGAAAACTACCTGAAGGACCACCCGGCGCCTGAAGACTGTGAGTACTACATGTGTGGACCGCCCATGATGAACGCTGCAGTCATCAATATGCTCAAAAACCTGGGTGTAGAGGATGAAAATATCCTCCTCGACGACTTCGGTGGTTAAACGGAGAGCTTAGTTTGCTAAACGCATTCAAAGCCCCGAAAAAAGCGAAAACAGGGCCCGTTCTTCCGGCCCTGTTTTTGCTTTGTGTGGTCGCTATTTTTTCTGCCTGCACTCCGGCACCGGAGAACTGGCAGCTGAGCGGCCGCACCATGGGCACCAGTTATCACATTACGGTTGTCGATGTCCCCGCAGATATGGAGTCTACTGTGTTGCAGGCGCTGATAGACAGCGAGCTGCAACAGGTTAACCAGGAGATGTCCACTTATATCGATGACTCCGAGTTGATGCGGCTCAATCGCAGCGCTTTGGGTAAGGCCGTGCCGGTAAGTCAGTCGCTTGCCGATGTTGTGGAGATGTCCCTGGATATCCACCGCCGCAGCGATGGTGCCTTCGAGGTGACAGTCGGCCCCCTGGTTAACTTATGGGGGTTCGGCCCCCAGCCGGAACCGGAACATATTCCCTCTGAGGTGGAAATTATCCGCTTGCAGCAGGTAGTGGGCTCCGATGCACTTAAGTTGACGCGTGATCCGGATACCGTCACCCGCGAACGGCCCGTGGAGATTGATCTCTCGGCTATTGCTAAGGGGCACGGTGTTGACCGGGTAGCACTACTTCTGGAACAGCAGGGAATACGGAACTACCTGGTCGAGATTGGTGGTGAACTGCGCACCCTCGGCGTGAATCCAAAGGGTAAGGATTGGCGAATCGGCATCGAAACGCCCAACGCATTTGGCCAAATGGTACAACAACCGATTGATGTGAGTGGGAAAGCGGTAGCAACCAGTGGCGATTATCGCAATTATTACGAACGGGATGGGGTGCGTTACGCCCACAGTATTGATCCCCGCACGGGGCGACCGCTCAAGCACAAGTTGGCCTCTGTTACGGTGATTGCAGAGACCTGTGCCGAGGCGGATGCTCTTGCCACAGCCCTCAATGTACTTGGGGCCGATGCGGGTATGGCTTTGGCTGAGCGTGATAACCTAGCCGCTTTCATGTTGGTAAAAACTGAAAAAGGATTTGAAGAGCGATTCAGTTCCGCTTTTTCTCCTTACCTAGAGAGGTCTGAGTGATGACAATATTTATCTTTGCTTTTGTTGCCATGCTACTTGTTGTTGCCGGAATGGCACTCGGTGCCATGGTGCAAAATAAGCCGTTGAAAGGCTCTTGTGGTGGTCTTAACAATATCGGCATGAAGCAGGACTGCACCATTTGTGGCGGTAACGATGATGCGTGTGAAAAAGAACAGGAGAGACAGCGGCAGGAAAAGGTAGCTGCTGGAGATCTTGCTTACGACGCAACCAAGAGCAAATAATCCACCCCTTTCCAAGCCCGTGATCAACGGGCTTGTTGTTTTATATCATTGGCACAACCTGTGCCGGTAAGCGTAAATTAAATAGCGAGTGGAAGGTGGTATTCTGCCTGCACCCTGTTTTGGAAAAAAGAATCAGAGCTATAGATGGCAGAGCAAAAGTTTGACCTGGTTGTAATTGGTTCGGGCCCGGCTGGTGAGGCCGCCGCGATGAGCGCAGCGAAAAAAGGTATGCGTGTAGCGGTGATCGAAAAGCGCCAGGCGGTTGGCGGTAACTGTACCCACAAAGGTACCATCCCCTCAAAGGCACTGCGCCACTCTGTCAAACAACTAATGCGCTATAACACCCAAAGCGTTTTTCGCGCGCTGGGGGAACCGCGCCGCCTGACTTTCCCCCAGGTGATGCAAACTGTCAATAAAGTGATTTCCTACCAGGTGGAAATGCACACCTCTTTTTATGCGCGCAACCGGGTAGAATTAATCGTAGGTGCGGCAAACTTTCGCGATGCTGACAGCGTAGAAGTGCAGCTACCGGATGGGGCTACAGAAATCGTCTCCGCGAAAAAATTTATTATTGCCACTGGCTCCCGCCCCTATCGTCCCGCCGATGTCGACTTCGACCATGAACGGGTCTACGACAGTGACATGATTCTGGATATGCAACATACCCCACACTCGATCATGATCTATGGTGCGGGCGTGATTGGCTGTGAATACGCCTCTATTTTTGCTGGGCTGGGTATCAAGGTAGATCTGATTAATACTCGCAGCAGCCTGCTGGAATTTCTCGATGACGAGATCTCTGATGCGCTGAGCTATCACTTGCGGGATATGGGCGTTACCGTCCGCCACCAGGAAGAGTATGCCCGTGTAGTACCTAATGATCAGGGCGTGATTATGGAGATGCAGTCTGGCAAGCGCATCCATGCCGATGCGCTGCTATGGTGTAACGGCCGTACGGGTAATACCAATTCGCTCGGCTTGGATAATGTTGGCTTGGAAGCAAATCACCGCGGCCAACTCAGCGTGGATGAGCATTACTGCACTGAAGTGGAAAATATATTTGCGGTTGGTGATGTGATTGGTTGGCCCAGTCTTGCCAGCGCCTCTTATGACCAGGGGAGGGCGGTAGCTGCTGCTCTTGCCGGTCGTGGCCACCGTGTTATTGAGGATGCCCCAACCGGGATTTACACACTACCGGAAATTTCCTCAGTCGGTAAAACTGAATCCGAGCTGACAGCGGCGAAAGTGCCCTATGAGGTAGGGCGCGCACTCTTCAAGCACACGGCGCGCGCACAGATTTCTGGCGAGCGAGTGGGTATGCTCAAGATTCTTTTCCACATTGAGACCCGCGAAATTCTCGGTATCCACTGTTTTGGTGCTGAAGCTGCCGAGATTGTACATATTGGCCAAGCCATTATGAAACAACCCGTACCTAACAATACGATCGATTATTTCGTGAATACCACCTTCAATTATCCCACCATGGCAGAGGCCTATCGTAGTGCCGCCCTGGATGGGCTCAATCGGGTTGCACGACTATGACAGAACCCTCACCGAGTGAATTCCAGGAGCTGGTAAAGGGGTTCTTTGAAAAAATCCCTTTCAACCAGCAAATCGGCCTTGAGATGCGCTCTCTCGACCTGGAAGCGCTTACGCTTTCTGCCGGATTTGATTTACGGCCAGAGTTGATCGGCAATGTCTGGAAGAATATTCTTCATGGTGGCGTGATCGCCACCGCCCTCGATACTGTCGGGGGTCTCACTGCGATGGTGGCGGCCTACCAGCGTATGGGAGATATGCACTGGAAAGAAAAGGCCGATCGCCTATCGAAACTCGGTACAGTGGACATGCGCGTGGACTACCTAAAGCCGGGCAGGGGGGAGCACTTTCTTTGTGAGGGTTCTATTTTACGCACTGGCAACAAATTGGTGGTTGCCCGAATGGAGTTGAGCAATGACAAAGAAGAGCTTATTGCTACCGGCACGGCGACTTTTCTCTATTAATCATGCTTTGTACTTAACGGTTTAACATAGTCTGCAAAGAAAGCGGCTGAACTCTGTATTAGGCTTGGCAATATCCCGGTATCACAGAATGCAAATAATTCACTGTGAAGACAGCCATATTCCTGAGGTCGCTCTGTTGTTTGATGAATACAGGGTATTCTGCGGCTATAAGTCAGATTTAGAGAAAACTGAAAAATTTCTCAACAATTTGGTTGGTAGCCAACTCTCTACACTTTTTATAGCGGTGGACTCGAAGAGTCGTGAGGTAATGGGGTTTGTAAACCTCTATCCATGTTTTTCCTCTCTTGCACTTACACGCCTGTGGATTCTTAATGATCTAGGGGTATCAAGCCGCTTTAGGGGGAGGGGGGTATCTAAAAAGCTGATTCAGGCTGCGATGAATTTTGCTGAGGAAACTAAAGCTGTTCGTATTGAGCTAAAAACAGAGAAAAGAAATGTTCGCGCGCGGCAGCTATACCAGTCTTTAGGCTTTGAAGTTGATCATGATAATGTGTATTACAGAGTGCCTTTTTAAAGATCTACCACCCCGCTAGAGCCAAATGGGGCAGGAAGCATCGCCCACTTGCCTAGAGCTTGTGAACCGAGGTATTGCCTACTTTCCAATCTAATCCAATGGGCTGCTAATTCCGCGCTCATGTACACCAATAACATGGGTGTAGATCATCGTAGTATTAATATCACTATGGCCCAACAATTCTTGAATATTCCGAATGTCTGTACCCGATCGCAGTAGGTTGGTAGCGAATGAATGGCGAAAGGTATGACAGCTTGCCTTTTTTCGTATTCCCAAACTAGAAATAGTACTGGTAACTGCCCGCCGTATCTGTTGCTCTCCAATATGATGCCTCCGTATGACATTGCTACGAGGATCACGAGAGCGCTCCTTGGCCGGGAATACATACTGCCAGGAGGGACTGGTCGCGGCCTTTGGGTATTTTTTGGACAATGCGAAGGGTAGATAGACCTCTCCAAATCCCTCATCGAGATCCTGCTGATGTACTGAGAGCGTATAGCGAATTTGAGTTTTCAGGGATCCGATAAGGGATTTGGGGAGCAGTGTTCTTCTCCATTTTTCCCCCTTGGACTCTCGTACGAATAGGCACTGCTCCGCAAAATCAATATCTTTAATCCGAAGCCTTACCGTTTCCATGACCCTAAGGCCAGATCCATACATTAGTGATGCGGCAATTTTTGCTGGACCTGTAAGCCTTTCCAAAATATTTGTAGCCTCCTCATGGCTGAAAACCACGGGTAACTTTCGTGGGCGGTGACTGTTGCTAAATTCTAACTCACCCAGTTCAATGCTCATAAACTGCTTATATAAAAACACAACGGCATTCAAAGCTGTTCTTTGGGTATTGACCGATACAGATCGATTGGTAGCCAAATAGCTTAACCAGTTATTCACCTCTGCTTTGCCAAGCTCTTTTGGATGGCGCATTCGATTAAAACGAATAAAGTCTTTAACCCAATAACAATAAGTTTTCTCAGTCTTGAAAGCCAAGTACTTCGATCGCATAAAGATCCGCAATTGATCCATAAAGCGAGATGAGTTTTTCGGGACTGGTATAGGAATGTCGTCCATTTAAACATACCTGCAGGGTGGATATATATACAGTTTACGGGAAATGTGACCAGATGCGAGCCGAAATTTTGATCATCGTGACTGTTATTTTGGCAGGGAAGAGAGTTGCGCCCAAAAAATGAACAAATACAGTGGGTTACATATGGTGGTAAATTCTGGGATAGTGGTCACGATGATCATTTTTCTACTAGTTACGGCCGTACCAAATATTCGTAACTAATTGATTGTCTTAATAATTTGAGTGTTTTGACGTAGAATTGTTTTTGGGATAGTAATCAGGGAGATAGTGGTCATGATGATCACTATGTAAATGTTGTACAAACCCGCTGCGCGGGAGTGGTGCCACTTTTAAATTATAAGAGGCATTTTA